>JACPPQ010000006.1 GCA_016190925.1 Chloroflexota bacterium
ATCAAGGAGATCAATGATTCTCCCGTTGTACATCGGTGGAAGAAATTCGATTTCGCCCATGCTTTTTAATGTGTATATTTTAATGAAACGTTATACTAGAATTGACAACATCGTGTACTGAAAAGTAAAATCAAGTCACTAATAGGGGTAGAAAAGGAAATATTGAATTTTAATCTAAGAAGGTACAAATGAAAGAGCAAAAAACGCCAAAGATTCCCCCGGCATTTGTGGTTAAATTGTTGCAATCCGTTCAGACGAGTATTCTCAGTTTTGCCAACCGTCTTTCGCCTCCATTTGCGCAAGTGCTTACGTTAGCAGGCGGGGCTTGGACCTCACAGATTATTTATGCGGCCGCTAAATTGGGTATTGCCGACCTGCTTGGAAACGGACCGAAAAGTGCGGATGCTCTTGCCAAGGAAAGCGGGAGCAATCCTGAGGCGATTTACCGGTTGTTAAGGGCACTCGCCAGTGTGGGGATCTTCAAGGAAACTTCAGACCGGATGTTCAAACTGACACCGTTGGCGGAAACATTGCAGAAAAACCATCCAATGTCTGTTCAACCTGCTGCCCTGCTGATCGGGGATCCCATTTGGCGGGAACCGTGGGTTAATATCATCCATTCTATCAAAACAGGAGAAGAAGCTTTCGAAAACGTATTCAAGAAAAGCTATTTCGAGTATCTGAACGAACATGCGGATACATGGGAGACTTTTAATAATTGGATGACCCGAGAGTCAAATATGAATTGTCCTATCATTGCCGCCAGCTATCCATTCTCCAAATTTCGAAAAGTCGTTGATGTCGGTGGTGGGCACGGCTCTCTTCTGGCACATATTTTAAGAAAATACCCCACTGTAAATGGGGTTCTTTTTGACTTACCTGATGTAGTTAAAGGCGCCACTGAAATTAACAGCGCTATCGCTTCACGCTGCCAAATGGTGGGCGGCGATTTTTTTAAGGCTGTACCAGAGGGGGCTGATCTCTATATTATGCAGCAAATTGTCCATGACTGGAGCGATGAACTAGCCACCAAAATACTTACTAATTGCAAGAATGTTATGGCTGACGATGGTAGATTACTGGTCGTGGATGCTGTGATTAAACCCGGTAATAGTCAAGATATGAATAAATTCATCGATTTACAAATGCTTTTGATAACCAAAGGCGGAAGGGAGCGTACCGAACAAGAGTTCAAGAAACTTTTCCATGATGCAGGATTGGAATTGTTAAGAATTATTCCCACAGCTTCGATGTTTTCCATTATCGAGGGGCAAAAGAGCTGATTTCAATTTCGTTGATGTGAAATTCTTGCAAACAATTAGCTAAATTCTGCCATACTTTTGTAAGCGGTTGGTGGGCGGTAGAGGATTTGAACCACTGACCTTCCCGATTTAATCGGGACGCTCTAACATTTTAGTCTAAACCTAAAACCTTTGCCATATAAAATGGGCGGTAGAGGATTTGAACCACTGACCTCTGCGATGTCAACGCAGCGCTCTAACCAACTGAGCTAACCGCCCGCGCGAGGATGATAAACGTAATGGTGATAACTCGGGGCGTCATTACTTCTTGTGGAATTTGGGTTTGAATACCACGGATGGCTTAAGGTCTTCGGCGTAGGCAAAGCCCTCTGCTTCTCTGGCCTGCCCGTATTTTGCCTGCATCTCCTCGATGGGACCGGCATCCAGCGCCCTCATAGGGCAGCCAGCCACGCAGATGGGTTGCTTGCCCTCTGCCCATCTGTCCAGGCAAAAATCGCATTTCTGCATCTTGGCGTTTTCTTCCGCGCCGAACTGGGGCACCTTGTAGGAGCAAGCTTCGAGGCAAAGCTGACATTCGTCCTTGCCCAGGCATTTCTCCCTATCCACAACCACGATGCCATCCTCTTTCCTCTTGGTGATGGCATTCACCGGACAGGCTGGCACACAGGCCGGCTCTGCGCAATGAAAACAAGGAGAGGCCAAATATGCAAGGAAGGGATTGGGATACTTGCCCTTCTCGATGGCTGTGACCCGCATCCAGCTGGCTGGCCCGGCTGGCACGTCATGCCAGTCCTTGCAGGCCACCGTGCAGGTGTAGCATCCGGTACATCTGGTCTGGTCGAAATAGTACGCTAGTTGCATCGCTTCTCCTCCGATATGTTAGGTATCCAGTATTCTATTACTTTCTGGGCTTTGTAATCCCCAGGACAGCAATCTCAACGTCCCTGCCACAACTCGGGCAGGTAAAAATAATGGTCACCGGCTGCTTGGTAACCCGGTCGGCCACCGCCGTAACCAGCGAATCGATGCTATCCAGGCGGTTGTCCAACATGTCCATTCGCTGCTTGAGGCGTTCAACAGCCGCCGGTAACTCCTCTTTTGCCACGTCCGGCTTCCCTTTCTTCTTTAAAAATATTTCTAAAGCTGGTCTCATTATAAGTAACGCGAAGTCCCGTGTCAAAGGCTGGTCAGTTGGCGCGCGGCGCACCCCGGCTAATTTTTCGTTCCTGCCAAGAACTATTGCATCGATATGTGTCATGTAGTACCATAATAAAAATGCGGCTACGATTACCGGATACTAAAAAGGAGGTGTCCAAATGCCTGAGGTAGCTATCGGCAAGGTGAGCGACTTCTTTGCCAGACCCGTGGTGGCGGGGATTGACCTTACTGCACCCTTGAAGACAGGCGACACAATCCGCATCAAGGGACATACCACAGACATCACAATGACCGTCACATCGATGCAAATCAACAACACTAATGTCGCGGAAGCCAAGGCCGGCGACTCTATAGGCATCAAAGTAAGCGACCGGGTGAGGGGCGGAGACACCGTCTACAAAGTTACCTGACACCGGGTGCATGCTTACAAGAGAGTCCCAAACCACCGGTTCAAGCTATGCTTTTCAACAGGTTGGCCAGCTCAATTGCGCTTGCGGCGGCATCGAACCCCCTGTTTCCCGCCTTCGTCCCGGCACGCTCTATCGCCTGCTCCAGGGTATCGGCAGTAACTATGCCGTAGATTACGGGGAGGCCGGTATCCAGGCCCACGTTGGCGATACCTTTGGAGACCTCACTGGCAACGTACTCGAAATGGGGCGTTCCGCCACGGATTACGGCACCGAGGCAGATAACGGCATTGTATCTCTTGCTCCGCGCCAGTTTCTGGGCCACCAGGGGTATCTCGAACGCGCCCGGCGTCCAGGCAATGTCAATGTCCTCCTCCCTGACACCATGACGAAGCAGAGCATCCTGCGCCCCGTCCAACAATTTCCGGGTAATGAACTCGTTGAACCGTGAAACCACCAGCCCGAACTTCAGCCCCTCCCCCAGCAACACCCCCTCGAAACGTTTGCTCATTGTTTTCTCCTCACACACTTTCGCTTGTAATTCCGGTAGCACCGACTACCACCCCCGCAGTATCCCTACCGCCCCACCTCCTCATCACTGCAAATTACCTCCAAGAGGTGCCCCATTTTCTTTTGCTTGGTCTCCAGGTAGCGACGGTTATACTCGTTAGGCACGGTGACAATAGGCACCGTTTCCACCACTTTAAGGCCGTATCCCTCAAGACCTATCACCTTCCTGGGATTGTTGGTCAACAGCCGCACCTGATGCAGGCCGATGTCAGCCAGAATCTGAGCGCCGATGCCGTAGTCCCTCAGGTCCTCCGGAAAGCCCAGCGAGAGGTTGGCCTCCACAGTGTCCAGCCCTTTATCCTGCAGGGCATAGGCGCGGAGCTTGTTATGGAAGCCGATGCCCCGCCCTTCCTGCCTCATGTAAACGAAGACACCGCGGCCCTCTTTGGCAATGGCCTGCATCGCCAGTCCAATCTGCTCCCCGCAGTCGCAGCGCAGGCTGCCGAAGATGTCACCCGTGAGACATTCGCTGTGGACCCGCACCAGCACCGGCTCGCCGGTACAAACATTGCCGGTCACCAGCGCCAGGTGCTCAGATGGGTCGATATCGCTTTTATAGGCAATGGCGGTAAACACGCCGTACTTAGTGGGCAACTTGGCTTCAACCACCCGGCGCACCAGCCGCTCATGGTGTGTGCGGTACTTGATAAGGTCGGACACGCTGATGATTTTCAGGCCGAACCTGGTCGCCAGAACCTCCAGTTGAGGCAGGCGAGCCATGCTGCCATCCGCATTCAATATCTCGCAGATAACGCCTGAAGGATAAAGCCCGGCAAGCCGCGCCAGGTCGACAATGGCCTCTGTGTGTCCTGCTCGCGCCAACACGCCGCCGTCCCTGGCACGCAGTGGAAACATGTGACCGGGGCATACCAGGTCTTCCGACCTGGTAGCCGGGTCAACCATTACCTTGACCGTCTGGGAACGGTCGGCCGCGGAGATGCCGGTGGACACCTTGTGCCGGGCTTCGACGGATACCGTGAAAGCGGTGGAGAACCTCGAAGTGTTCTCCTGCACCATCAAGGGTATCTTCAACTCATCGAGTCGCTTTGCAATTATCGGCTGGCAAATCAGTCCCCGGCCGTGCAAAGACATGAAGTTTATCGCCTCAGCGGTGACTTTTTCCGCCGCAATAGCAAGGTCGCCCTCGTTCTCCCGGTCCTCATCATCGACGATGATAACGAATTTTCCGGCCTTTATATCTTCAATCGCTTCAGGAATTGTAGACAGCGCCATATTAACTCACCCCCAGGTTTGCTAAGCTCTAAATTCCAAGCATCAAATCCCAAACAATCTCCCTTTCAGTTTGCAACTGACGCCACTGAGCATGCAAATAATTCACTTAATACAACTTGCCATTCTGACCTGCTTGCGCTAAAGCTCTCGCCTGCCAAAGCTTGTACTGCGGGCAGGTCAGCGAAGGCAAGCGAAAGTCGGAATCCAGACTCCGCCATCCCCGCCACTGGATTCCCGCCTTCGCGGGAATGACAAAAAAGTTTTATTTTCGTGATAATTTCAAAATCCCAAATCCAAGACGCCATTAAATCTGCATCCGGAACTAGACACTTTATCTCGCAAGGAAACCGTTGGCCTGCAAGAAGTCCATCGTGAGCCCGGCGTCGCGAGGCCGGGTAAATCGTTCCACATATTTAGCTATGATGTCCGCTTCCAGATTAACCGAATCGCCCACACGCCGACCGGACAGCGTGGTGTGCTGCCAGGTGAAGTCCACAATGGAAATCCGAAAAGAATCGGCATCATGGTCGACCACCGTAAGGCTGATGCCATCGACAGCAATAAAGCCCTTCTCCACCACATAGCGCATGATTTCGGGAGATGCCTGGAACCGGAGAAGCACCGCTCCCTCATCTCGGGCAACCGAAACCAGCCTCCCGGTGCCGTCGATATGCCCCTGCACCAGGTGTCCGCCCATCTGTCCTCCGAGCGCCATCGCTCGCTCCAGGTTGACCATGTCCCCCGACCTTAACTGGCCGAGGTTGGTCCTCTGAAGCGTCTCCGCCATAACATCGACCGAGAACGAACGAGAATCGAGTCCAGCCACGGTGAGACACACGCCGTTGACAGCGATGCTGCTGCCAAGCTCCGTTCCGACGAGCACCTTAGCCGCAGAAATCGCCAGTCTGCCCGGCTGCGCCGAAAGTATTTTGCCCGTTTCCTCTACAATTCCGGTAAACATAGCTTTCAGCTATCCGCCTTCTAATAGCCTGTTTCACCCTCACCCATTCGCTTCGCTCAGAGCAAGCTCAGTCTCTCTCATCAAGGGAAAGGAACTATCCAGATGTTCAGGGAACTACTTCTCGCTATCCCTTTGAACATACCCGCTGACCATGACGTCGTTGCCGAACCGCTCAATCTGGACATCCCTCAGCCTGAGCGCGTCCGCCATCTTCTCGGCCCCTGTGCCACAGATAGCCGGCTTGGCCCCACTGCCGCCGATGATGACCGGGGCAACGAAGGCGATAACCTTGTCCACCAGTCCCAGGTCGAACAGGTAGCCCAGGAGAATCCCACCCCCCTCGACCATGACACTGGTGACCTGTTTCTCACCCAGTACCTTGAGAAGCTTTCTGAGGTCGACAATCCCATCCCTGGATGGTATTTCCAGCAGTTCTGCGCCAAGCTGCCTGAAGCCGGCCGCCTTCTCGCGGTCAGTTACACCGGTAATCGCCACCAGGGTTTTGCCCGGCTGCTTGAATAACCGAGCGTTCAAGGGTGCGCGACCCCGACCATCGACAATCACCCTGAGAGGCTGCTTGTGCATCGTTCCACCCACGCCACCACACCTCACCGTAAGGTAGGGGTCGTCCGCCAGGACGGTATTGGCCCCGGTCATGACGGCATCGGAGATATAGCGCAGGTAGTGCACCCGTTTCCTGGACTCTGCACCGCTAATCCACTTGGAATCGCCAGACCTGGTGGCAATCCTGCCATCCAGGCTGACGGCAAATTTCACCGTTACAAAGGGCATGCCCGTGGTGATGAACTTGAGATAGGCCTCGGTAATTTCCCGCGCTTCCTTCTCATGCTCACCTACAGTTACCTTGATGCCCGCCTTCTCAAGCTCCTCCTTGCCCTTTCCCGCAACCAGTGGATTGGGGTCGAGCATCGCCATATGAACTCGACTGATTCCGGCGGCAATAACCGAGCCGGTACAGGGAGGAGTGCGTCCAAAGTGGCAACAGGGCTCGAGGGTCACGAACAACGTGGCGCCCCGGGCAGCATCGCCTGCCTGTTCCAAGGCTACTATCTCGGCATGCGCCGAGCCGGGAGGCCGGGTATAACCTTCCCCCACTACCACCCCGTTTTTGACCACCACCGCCCCTACCGCCGGGTTAGGGCTGACCTGCCCCAGAGCCAGCTTGGCCAGCGAGAGGGCTTTTCCCATATAGTCCATACTGACATCATTCTAGCACCCAACTTTTGGAAAGTGCAAATCGCACGCGGGAGAGTCGAAAAGCTACCCCCTTTTTGAAGTCAAAACCGGCTTAGGGGACTAAAGGACTATGCCGAGCAATCTGGCAGCGCGACCTGGAATAAGGTATAATCAATATATAACATCATAAGGAAAAGACGAATCGATGAAAAGCGCTGTCAAGCAATTTATCATGATGCTCGCCCTGGCCCTGGGCGTGTTTCTCCTTTTGCAGAACACCGTCCACAGCTCCATCGTGGTCGGTTCCAGCATGGAGCCCAGCTTTCATAACGAGCAGCGATTGCTGATGAACCAGATTGCCTATAATTTCAGCGAGCCCCAGAGGGGAGATGTCATCATCTTCCGTCCGCCGTATAACGATAAGGCCACACCGCTCATCAAACGCATCATCGGCCTTCCGGGAGAAACGGTGGAGATAAAGAGCGGCAGGGTATATATCCAGAAGAACGGCAAGAGTGCGCAGCTGGACGAGCCATATATCAAGGACTCGCCCAACTACAGCTACCGGGTGACCGTCCCGCAGGGCGAATACTTCGTCCTGGGAGATAACCGGAACAGCTCCAACGATTCCCACACGGGATGGACGGTGCCCCGCAAGAACTTCATCGGGAAGGTCTGGCTCTCCATCTGGCCGCCGGGAAAGTGGGGGGCTGTCCCCACCTACGAACTGCCGGAGTAGCCGTTAAATCTTTAAATCCTAAGCTCTTGATATCTAAATCCCTTTGTCCCTGCTTCGCCAAGGCTGCGAAGGGCAAGCAAGCTCAGGGCAGGCCGAAACAAATTCAAGCACCAAATCCGTTCTTTGAGGGGAGCCAAGCGCTCCCCTTTCTTTTTTACTCATACTAATGGTATACTTTTCTGGTAAGGACGTAATATCCTACAAGGTGGTGGTATATATGGGAAGAACGGCAAAGTTAACCGTGAGTCTGCCACGGGAGTTGATTTCGCTGGCGGACCAGATAGCCAGGGAAAAGAAGATAAGTCGTAGCCAGGTGGTCTCGGCTTGCTTGCAGGACCTGGCGGAAAAACAAAGAGCAGCCCAAATGGCGGAAGGATATCAGGCAATGGCTAAAGAGCAAACGCAACTCGCGGCTATGGCTTCGAAAATAGAGCATGAAGTCCTGCCGGAGTGGAAATAGGTTATGCCTACGGAGATAAGGCGTGGTGAGCTCTACTGGGTCGACTGGAACCCGGGCAGAGGCAGTGAGCAGAGGGGGTTAAGGCCCGCTCTTGTCATTCAAAACGACATCGGGAACAGGTTTAGCCCGACTACTATCGTAGCCGCACTCACCACTGCTGTTGAAAAGCCTTTTCCATTTCTGATTAAAATTACGGCTAAGGAAAGCGGCCTACCAAAAGATAGCACCGTGAACCTAGCAGTAATATTAACCATCGATAAAACCCGCCTGGGCAATAAATGCGGGGTACTCGGTGACGCAAAGATGGCCGAAGTGAATGAGGCGATTAAGGCAAGCCTAAGGATATAGTTGCCAGTCCTCTGGTAGACACTCCTTACCCCGTCCGCCCAAAATCCCTGCTAAGCTGCGCCAGGCTGAGGTGAATCATGGTGGGTCGACCGTGCGGGCAGGTGTGGGGCACCCCGACCCTCTCAAGCTCCCGCACAAGCTCTCGCATCTCGTCGTGCGACATCGATTGCCCGGCCCGCACCGCGCTATGGCAGGCGATGGACATGGCAAGTCGCTCCGCAGCATTATTTCCAGAAGCGGAATCGAGCACCTCCCGTATAGCTCCCACCCAGTCCTTCTTGTGCAACAATGCAGGCACTGCCCGCACCAGGTAGGTCCGCTCCCCGAAGGGCTCAATGTCAAACCCGAATCCGGCAAGTCGAGCGATGTGCCCCTTCATGGCCTCCGCCTGCTTCGGCTCAACCTCCAGAGTGGCCGGCTCGAGGAGTCCCTGCATCTCAACCCCGTTCTTCGACCGCTGCTCCATCACCCGTTCGAAGAGGACGCGCTCATGCGCGGCATGCTGGTCGATGAGGTACAGGCCGTCGGCTCCCTCGGCCACGATGTAGCTGCCCGATAGCTGCCCCATGACCCGCAGCACAGGAAGCGCCACCAGTGGAGCCTGCAATGGCTGCGCTACCGGAGCATGAGCGGGCATTCGACTGCTGCCCTCGACCAGCGACTCCCAGGAGACCGTCGTTACGGGAGGAGGCGCGAAGGCTGCCATCGGCTCTTCGATACGAGGTACCGGTGTGAGCGACACGAGGGTACGTCGCACCGCCCCCTGAACCGACCCGAAAACAGTACGCTCGTCGCGGAACCTGACCTCCCGCTTGGTGGGATGGATATTGACGTCCACCTCGGCCGACGGGATGGAGATATTCACCACGCCCAGCGGATACCTGCCCTGCATCAGAAGCCCGCGATAGGCATCCTCCACCGCCTTGCCCAGCAGCCGACTGCTCACCCAGCGTCGATTGACAAAAAAGCTCAGGGAGCCGCGGCTCGTGCGTGAAACAGTCGGCGCGCCCACTAATCCGGTGACAACGATGTGACTGAAAACAGGATTCCCCCCATCCCACTCCCCCTGTTTGTCGGAAAGCTCCAGCATCTTACCGGCTGCCTCCGGCCCGTAGACCTCCACCACGGTATCCAGCAGACGGCCGCTGCCCGGCGACCTCAGCAGCACCCGGTCATCGATAGACAGGGTAAAACGCACCTCGGGAAAGGCCAGGGCATACTGTGTGACCACCTCGGCGATGCGGCCGTTCTCGGTGGCCGGCGACTTGAGGAACTTAAGTCGGGCCGGCACCCGCCGAAAGAGGTTGCGCACGGTCACAGTAGTCCCCTGAGCCCGGCCCTGCCGCCTCCGCTCCACTACCGCGCCGTCTTCCAGCTTCAGAAAAGCGCCTGTCATCTCGCCCCCGGCGCAGGTGAGGACTTCCACCCGGGCCACCGCCGCGATGCTGGGCAGCGCCTCTCCGCGGAACCCCAGGCTGCTTATGGAGTCGAGGTCGGACAATTCCCTTATCTTGCTGGTGGCATGCCGCTCAAAGGCCAGCTCCACCTCGTCGTCCGGAATGCCCGACCCATTGTCGGTGACGCGTATCAGGCCCAGGCCGCTGCCGGCCGCCTCCACGCTAACCTGGGTGGAGCCGGCGTCCAGCGAGTTCTCCACCAACTCCTTCACCACCGAGGCCGGCCGCTCTACCACCTCTCCGGCAGCAATCTGGGAGATGACGCGGGGGTCTAAAAGTTTGATGGCCATTGCTTGAATGATACACGCTTCCGTGTAGTTTGTCAAGTCGGGAGAAGACAGGAATCAGTAGCCGGAAGTCAGTAGAGTTTGTGGAGTTCTTTGAGTTTATTGTTTGGGCGTTTATGGGGTGAGTGTTTTGACGTTGTGATATGGAATTTGGCTATTATTTGGGATTTGGCTTGCCTGCCGTAGCATTGAGCGTAGGCAGGTGCTTGGTACCTGGGATTTCATCACCTTACCCCACCTTCTCAAGTCGGGCGAAGCTCAGGGAGAGCTTTTTCACTCCCGACCCCCGGAAGGCAATCACCGCCTCAAAATCGTCCTTCGCCTGCTGGCAGCTGACCACCACGCCATCGCCGAAGCGGGCATGTCGCACCTTATCGCCGGCCTTCAGCTCCGGAAGCTCCGTCACCGGCGCGGGCACCATCGACTTCCGGTCCCAGGAATAGGGATTGACGGCCGGCTGGCTATCATCCCTGTGCCAGAAATCGCTGCTGTTTATCAAATTGGATGGGATATCCTCCAGGAAACGCGAGGGCTGGCCCACGGTGCTCCGGCCCATCAGGCCGCGGCGGAAGGCGCGCACCAGATATACCTTGCTCTTGGCCCGCGTGATGCCCACGTAGCACAGTCGGCGCTCCTCCTCCATCTGCGCCGGGCTGTCGAACGACCTGAAGTGGGGCAGGACGCCGTCCTCCATCCCGGCGATGAACACCACGGGGAACTCCAGCCCCTTGGCCTGGTGCAGGGTGATGAGGGTGACCGAGTCCTTGCTCTGGTCGAGGCCATCGACATCCGATACCAGGGTCACCTTCTCCAGGAAGGCCGCCAGCCCCTCCGGCGGGGGGAGGTCGTTATAATCCTGGGCCACGGTGCGGAGCTCCATGACGTTTTCCCAGCGCTCCTCGCCGCTGTCGCCCTCCAGAATATATTTTTTGTACCCCGACCGCTCGACAACGAGGTCGAATAGCTCCACCAGCTTCAATTCCCGACTCCGCGCGGCGAACTCATCGAGCATTTTGACGAAATCAAGCAACGACTGCGCTATCCTGGGAGCGAACACGGAGTTGCCGCCCGGCTCGACGAGTCGCATCGCATCGAGTTGGGATACGCCCCGCGACCTCGCCTGGCTGGAGAGCTTCGAAAGGGTCTGCTGCCCGATGCCACGCCCGGGGACGTTGATGACCCTCATCAGGCTGACGCTGTCCTGCGGGTTCTGGACCAGTCGAAGATAGGCGATGACGTCCTTCACCTCCCGCCTTTCGTAGAAGCGGGTGCCGGCCACCAGCTTGTAGGGTGTGCCGTAGCGGATGAAGGCCTCCTCCAGCGCCCTCGACTGGGCATTGGTCCTGAACATCACCGCGCATTCGGCCAGGCGGACCTTACCCTGGCTCACCAGCTGCTCCACCTCGCCCACCACATACTGGGCCTCCTCCTGCTCGGTATAGGTCTCCACCACCGTGACAGGGTCGCCTTCCTCGTTCTCGGTCCACAGCTTTTTCGGCTTGCGCTCCCGGTTGGCGGCGATGACATTGGAGGCCACCTGGAGAATCTTCTGTGTAGAGCGGTAGTTCTGCTCCAGCAGCACCACACTGGCATCCGGGTAGTCCTTCTCAAAATTCAATATGTTGCGCAGGTCCGCCGACCTCCAGGAGTAAATCGACTGGTCGGGGTCGCCGACCACGCACAGGTTGCGGTGCTTCCCCGCCAGGTGCTTCATCAGCTCATACTGCACCAGGTTGGTATCCTGAAACTCGTCCACCAGCACATGCAAATACCTCGATTGATATCGCGAAAGTACCTCGGGTTTATTTCTGAAAAGCTGCACCGCCTTCATCAGCAGGTCGTCAAAATCGAGTGCGTTGCTCTGGCCCAGGATTTGCTGGTAGCGCTCGTAGACCCGCCCCACCACCTCTTCGAAGTAGCTGTGACTACGCTGAAGGTACTCAGAGGGAGCGAGGGTGACGCTCTTGGCCGCGCTGATGGCGGAAAGGATGGCCCGCGGCGTGTACTGCTTGGGGTCGAGTTGACACTCTTCCAGGCTGCGCTTCACCACGCTGAGCTGGTCGTCTTCATCGTAGATAACGAATTTCGGCGCGATGCCGATTTCCTCGCCTTCACGTCGCAGGATGCGGGCGCAGATAGCATGAAAGGTGCCCAGGGTGAGGCTCTCCACCGACCCGCTGACCAGACTGCGGAGTCGCTCCTCCATCTCCCTGGCAGCCTTATTGGTAAAGGTGACCGCCATGATGCGATGGGGATTGACGCCGCAGACCCTGACGAGGTAGGCCACGCGGTGGGTGATGACCCTGGTCTTGCCGCTTCCCGGTCCCGCCAGAATGAGCACCGGCCCGCCGATTGCCTCTACTGCCTCCCGCTGTGCCGGGTTCAGCCCATCAAGAATGTCCATGCCACTTGTATTATAGCATGTTTGGAGGGAGGGGTTCTTGGCTTGCGTTCTGAGTTTGACAAAAGTATAATGGGGGCAAACATAGCAGCTAAGTGAGAATGCTTTCCCCTGAAAGAGCTGTAAAGAACAAAGGGAAGAATTCTATAATGAGCACGACCGCATGATAGTTCTTAAAGAGAGCAACTACTCCTATCTCGATCAAAATTACAGAAGTAACAGAAATCTGGCAGTGTTTTTCCTAATAATAAGCATTCCGGCACTCATGTTTGGATTCTATCTCTACCCAATGTTAAATCTGTTCCTTTTCCCATTGCTGTTGGGGCTAAGCTTAAAATACTGGAAAGAATCTCGTAGCTATAAGTCAGGTATAAACGGTGAAAAAGAAGTATCCAAAACCTTGAGCCAACTGGATGATTCTTATCATCTGATTAACGACATCATGTTGGGGGGAGATGGGGGTGGCAATATTGACCATATATTGATATGTCCGAAGGGCGTATTTCTTATCGAAACCAAGAACTACACAGGTTCTATTCGATGTTACTATGACAAATGGACCAGAAGGGGACCACGCAGGTTTTACCCAATACCCAGTCCAACGCGACAGGCAAAGCACAATGCCGAGCGGTTATACACTATCATAAATAGAGGAACCAATCTGCGTACATGGGTTTCCCCTGTGGTTGTTTTTACCAATCGAGGAATCAATTTGCGTCTTGGCAGGACTTCAATGCCGGTCTTGGAATTGGACCAAATAGTTGAGTTTTTTGAAGGCGCAATAACACGATGCTCACTCTCAGAAAAACAAATACAAGCTATTTCTCAATGTATACTCGGAGAGCATAAAGAAACCATGTCTTAAACCAACTCAACGAAACTGCGGGCTGTAACCCTATGACCTTTTCTCAATACATCCTTTTGAATATTGACCTGAAACGCGGCCTATAGAACCGACGCAACCAGTAGGTCTAGGGCAACTCCCTCAATTATGTTAACCGATTTATTCCGTGGTGGTGGCATTATTTCTGAAAAATCGGGCAACCGCCGCTTTGTCCAGTTTCCCTTCTGCCACCGAAAGAACCATCTTCCCGAAACTATCCTCATCAGCCTGAAGCTCTATACCGTTCATCGTGAGAAAGACAACTGACGATACCGCTCCAGTCCGTTTGTTACCGTCTATGAACGGATGATTTCGAACAATACGAAAGAGATAAGCGGCTGCCATCTCGTAAATATCCGCATGGAGATAATCTCCTCCGAAAGATGCGGCCGGCATGGTGACGGCAGACTTTAATAGTCCGATATCGCGAATGCCGGAGCGTCCGCCGTACCGCTTTATCTGGTCGTTGTGAATCGCGAGAACCTCGTCAAGCCTGAGAAAGACCGGCTCAATCAATCGGCAAGCCTCTTAAGCGCGCGACCGTACCTGGCGTTTGCCTTTGCGACCGCTCGCTGAAACTGGCGTCTCCGTTTTTCATCTCTCACCGGCGAGATTAACAATAACGTTCCGTCGGTTGTAATCTCCAGCGGTGTCTGGTCGTCAATATTAAGAAGCTCAAGCACCCCTTTGTCAATGACGAGAGCCAGGCTGTTTCCGTGCCGGGTAAGTCTCTTTAACATAATCTCCGCCCCTTGTAGTTATAACATCGTATTTACACTGTAGTACCTCAACGGGGATTTTGTCAAGTCGGTGAGAAGCAACCGCCACCGCACCAATCGCTCAGAATACCCGTCTGTATATCGCCCTGATTCTCCTGACATAGAACCGACGCAACCAGTAGGTCCAGGGCGAGAACCTGGACTTCTCGTATTCAGGCGTAAGAAACACCTTCTCGTTCTCGACCTCCCAGATGGTGACATATTTCGGGCCGTCGGCCTTGCGGCCAGGCGCTACCTCATCCCTGATGGAAATAAAACGGGTGGCCCTGAGGAATCCAGGCACTTTGAGGTGCTCCGGTATGTGCTCCGTATTGTACCAGGCGTTGAACTCCTCCTCCTTGTCCGCAGGCACATCCAGTCCCACCATCAGGAAGACGTCAGACTGCGGCTTCAGGAAGACATATTCATCAGGGAATATTTGCTCATAGAATCCGCGGTGGATGCCGGGGATTGCCTCCGTCAAAGCCATAAACTCGTAATCGGGGTCGTCCTTGGAGCGCTCCCGCGCACGCATGGCAAGGTAGGGTTTGCTATTCAGCACACCGGCATCGGCAAGACTGTACAGGTCGATGTACTTAGGTTCGCCCTCGCTCGCAACGAAGCGCTGGGCGGATAGAAACCCCGGCACGGTAAGCCGGTCCGGTAGATGTCTCCTGTTCAGCCACTCGTTCCACTCCCTTTCACGTCGCGCCGGGCCCTTCATCCATACCGCGTAGATAACCGGTTTCTCAGCCATTTTTGCCTCCCTGACATACAGATTCTTTGCGGGGATTCAACACCCTAGTATAACCCTACAATAGCTCCCTTTCAACAGAAGATTTCGAGCCATCCGCGAAACGTTCAAAATCCCCCTCAAATTCCTCCCGTATCAAGTACGGGACAGGCTCTTTACGAAAGGGGGAGGCATGGATTTCCATCTTTGGCAAAGAGGGGCTAAAGGAGATTTGGCTGTTCCTGTTGAGTCTCGTGGGGTGCTCGATAACGTGACATAGCACGAAAGAGAATGTAGAATATAGAAACTTCAATCCAACGACAAGCCGGGAGGAAAAATGTACGACCTGCTGGTAAAAGGCGGCACGGTGATAGACCCCGCCCAAAAGCTCCACCGGAAGATGGACGTGGGCATCACCGCGGGTAAAATAGCAGCCCTCGGACCGGATATAGCGACTAAACAATCGAAAAGGGTAATCGATGCCAAAGGACTGCTGGTGACTGCGGGGATAATCGAGTTCCACTGCCACTGCGGCGACGGTCTCTACCCCAACGCCATAGCCCCCGATGATGCCGGCGTCCTGGCCGGGGTTACCACGGTCTGCGATGGCGGCACGGCAGGCTATGCCAACTTCCCCATCTTCAGAAGGTTCGTAATCCCGCAGGCCAGAAGCGATGTCTTTTGCTTCCTCAACCTCGGCTCTACCGGCCTGGCCGTCATGCCGGAGATATGGGACTGGCGCAACATCAACACCGATGAAATATTGAAGACCATCGAAAAAAACCGTGACATCATCAAGGGACTCAAGATACGGGCTACAGGGTCGGTAGCGGAGAACCTGGGCGTTGAAGTTATAAGGGTAGCCAAAAAGCTTGCCAGGGATGCTGGACTGCCCCTGATGGTGCACGTCGGCATAGACCCCCACGAACACACCCCTGCGGAAATTATGAGCGCTTTCACCCGTGAGATGCTGGCCGTCCTGGACAAAGGTGATATTGCGAACCACATCTATACCTGGAAAGCGGGCGGCGTGATTGGAGCCGACGGCACCCCACTGCCGGAGTTCAGAGATGCCATCGAGCGGGGAGTGCTGCTGGACACGGCCATCGGCAGGACACAGTGGGACTCCGAGATAGCCCGGAAGGCAATCGATAAGGGAATCATACCCACCACCATCACCACCGACCTCAACATGACCACCATGCAGGGCATCGTTTACAGTGTAATCGGAACCATGTCCAAGTTCATTGCCCTGGGACTGACCCTCGACCAGGTGGTTGAAATGACCACCATCAGTCCCGCCAGGCTCCTGAGAGAAGAAGGAAAGAGGGGAAAGCTGGCTGTAGATATGCCCGCCGATGTCTCTATTCTCGAGCCGAGGGAGGGCGATTTTACCTTCACCGATGGGGCGCAGGGCCACGTCTTCAAAGGCAAGCTGCTGCTGGTGCCCAAGCTGACCCTCAAGAATGGCGTGGAGATAGAGCCCGGGCCGCGGGTGGCGGACATGGTCAGGGAGTTCACGAGTAGTCAGTAGTCAGGAGGCTCGCAATGCTTTATGTCGAGTACCGGGTTGAAGTAATGATTGCGGACATGGAAGAATATCACAAGCTGATGGGGAAGTTCCTCAAGATTGTCGATAAAAACGGAGCGGAGACACTCGGCGTCTGGCGCACGGCGGTGGGCGACCGCCAGGAGATAGTCATACTCGAGCGATACAAGAACATGGGGCACTTCGAAGAAGTGCGCTCGAATCTTGAAAAGGAGCCCGGAGTAAAAGAGCTACTGACCAGGCTCGGACGCATCCGCAAGGTGTGGAGCAAATTCATGACACCGGTGAGCTATTCACCGATGCAGTAGCCAGTTAATCCATTACTGCTAACCCGATTACCAATGGTTTCATGGTAATGAAAAATCCGAAATCCGAATATCGAAGCACCAAACAAATTCGAATTACCAAAATACGATTGATAAAACTTGTTTAGAATTTTGAGCATTTCAATTTTGTATTTGTTTCGTATTTCGGATTTCGTGCTTCGGATTTCCTGCTAAGCGGGTAGACCAAATGAAGCCATTAGAGGGCTAATCCTGAGTCCAATATTTTAAGACCTTTAGTAAACTCTATGAACTCTATGAACTCCATGCTCGGCCCCTATCGAGTCCTGGACATCGCCGATGAGAAAGGATACCTCTGCGGCAAGATGCTGGGCGATATGGGAGCGGACGTAATAAAAATTGAGCCGCCGGGCGGAGACCCCGGCAGGAGGATACCGCCTTTCTACCTTGACTCCTGCGACCCGCAGCAGAGTCTCTACTGGTTCGCCTTCAACACCAGCAAACGCAGCATCACACTGGATATATCACATCCGCAAGGGAAAGAACTCTTCCGGAAGCTGGTCAAGACCGCCGATTTTGTCATAGAGACGGCCACGCCCGGTTATCTGGAGAGCCTGAGACTGGGATACAAAGACCTGAGCCGGCTCAATCCCAGGGTAATCATGACCTCCATCACCGGGTTCGGGCAGACCGGGCCCTACAGCCAGTACAAGATATCCGACATCGTGGCGGAAGCCATGGGAGGCCTGATGTTTCTCCAGGGATACCCCGACCGTGCTCCTCTGAGATTCAGCGTGGAACAGGCATACTTACAGGCGGGCGCGCAGGCGGCCATGGGCACCATGATTGCCCACAACTGGAGGCTGAGGAGCGGCGAGGGCCAGCATGTCGATGAGTCCATTCAGGAGGCCATCTCCAACACGCTCTGGATTGCGCAGATGTTCTGGTACGGCGCTAAAGTGATAGAGCCGAGGCCGGGTGACCGCGCCTGGAGGCTCACCCAGCGCATCAAGTGGATATATCGCTGCAAGGACGGCTACATTAGCTGGAGGGTGTGGCTGGGCAGCCAGGGACCCAAGACCCGTGCCATCGTGAGCTGGATGATAAAAGAAAACATGGCCTTCGAGCTTAAGGACGTGAACTGGGAGCAATTGGGCATGGACGATGTCAGCCAGGAGCAACTCGAGTCGTGGGAGGAAAGGTTCGAGGCCTTTTTCTTGACCCACACCAAGGAAGAGCTTTTTCAGTATGCGCTGAAGAACGACCTCACCGTGTTCCCCATGTGCTCCCTCAAAGAGGTTATGGAAAACGAGCAGCTCGAGTCCAGGAATTACTGGGTGAAGGTGGAACACCCCGAGCTTGGCGACAAGCTCACATATCCCGGCGCTCCTTTCATCTCCACCGAGACTCCCTGGAGAATCAAGGGACGGGCGCCACTTATCGGGGAACACAATGAAGAGATATATTGCGGAGAGATGGGACTGCCAAAGGAAGAGCTTAACGCACTGAAGCGGGACAGGGTTATTTGAAGGACTGAAGTGGAAACAAAGGAAGCGCTTTCCGACCTGAAGGTACTTGAGTTCGGCACCATGGTGACCATACCGATGGTCGGTAAGATACTGGCCGACCACGGAGCAAAGCTGGTCAAAATAGAGAGCATGGCCAGGGTGGACGTCTCACGCGCCTATATCCCGATGGCGGGCGGAATCAGGGGCATCAACCGCTGCCTGGCCTTCGCCGCCTGGGGCACAAACAAGTACAGCATGGCGCTTAACATGAACAGGCCGAAGGCAAGAGACGTAGCCAAGAAACTGATAGCCTGGGCCGACATCGTTATAGAGAACTTTATGCCGGGGACCCTCGAAAAATGGGGACTCGGCTATGATTCACTGAGAGCAATCAAGCCGGACATCATCATGCTGCGCACGAGCATGCAGGGGCTTACCGGGCCGCACGCCTTGCAGCCATCTACCGGCTACGAGAGCCAGGCGCGTGCCGGGTTTATACAACTTGTAGGCTGGCCGGACCGCCCGCCCGTTGGCTCCTCCCGGCCCTGGACAGACCACATCTCGCCCTGGTATATCATCACAGCCCTTATGGGGGCTTTGGACTACCGGAAGAGGACAGGAAAAGGCCAGCTCCTCGACGTGTCACAGTTCGAGGTGGGGGAGACCTTCATCGCCGCAGCATTTCTGGACTACGTTGCCAATGGAAGAGAGCCGCGGCCGGTGGGCAATACGAGCACATACGCAGCCCCGCACGCGGCCTACCGCTGCCTGGGCGACGACCGCTGGTGCGCCATAGCGGTATTCACGCAGCAGGAGTGGGCAGCCTTTTGCGAGGTCATCGGCAGACTGGAACTGGCAAACGACCCGCGCTTCGCCACCCTTACCGACAGGAAGAAGAACGAGGCCGAGCTCGACATAATTGTCGAAGACTGGACGAAGGACTATCCGCCCGAGGAAGTCATGCGCAGGATGCAGGAGGCAGGCGTGGCGTCCGGGGTGGTGGAGAACAACAAAGACCTGCACGAAGACCCTCAACTAGAGCACCGCCGGCACTTCTGGGAGCTCGACCACGTGGAGATGGGCAAGGTGCGCTACGATGCCTCATCCTTCCGCCTCTCCAAAACGCCGCTCAACATGAAGACGCCCCCGCCCTTGCTGGGCGAACACACCGAGATGGTCTGCCGGGAAATTCTCGGTATGCCGGATGAGGAATTTGTTGAGCTGATGTCGCAAGGGGTGTTTGAGTGATATGCCGATACCCTTCTGTAGCAATTCACCCGTAAACCTCCTGGGGAACTGTCATATTTGCGAAACTTGTCTCGTGCTTGGACACAGGAGCGAGCATTCAGGCGGAGTGGTTCCGCTGGATTCCCCGCCTGCGCGGGGACCCTTACAGGAAAGAATTTCTGAATTCTGGTAGAATATCTAAATCCACGAAACATGGGGAGGAAAGAATGGACTTTCGTTTCACCGAGCAAGAAGAAGCATTCCGCCAGGAGGTGCTGGAGTGGGTCAAGCAGGAAATTGGCGACTGGCGGGGCATGCTGGACGAGGGAGACAGGCTCGGCTCAAGCTGGGATAAGAACGTCAAGATGGCCAAAGACCTGGCTGAAAAGGGCTGGCTGTCTTTATCATGGCCCAAGGAATACGGCGGGCAGGGACGCTCAACTATCGACTATTTCATTTTTAAGGAAGTGACGGAGTACTACGGCACGATGGGGGTGGAATTCTGGGGCGTCACCATGGTGGCCCCGGCCATCCTGGTGCACGGCACGGAGGAGCAGAAGAAGCGTTTTCTTCCGCCCATCGCGAAGGGGGAGGCAATCTGGTGCGAGGGATTCAGCGAGCCGAACACCGGCTCCGACCTGGCGTCTGTGAGCACAAAGGCAACCCTGGAGAACGACCAGTGGGTCATCAACGGTGAGAAGATATGGACTTCCGGCGCGCACAGAGCCAACTGGATATTCGTGCTTGCCAGGACCGACCCCAACGTGCCCAAACACAAAGGAGTTACATACTTCCTTGTGGATATGAAGTCGCCGGGCATCACCGTCCAACGGATACCGGACATGACCGGCGAGCACCACCTGAACCATGTCTACTTCGATAACGTCAAGGTGCCGAGGGAAAATGTCCTGGGCGGGGTCAACAAGGGTTTTTACGTGGCTATGACCACCCTGGACTTTGAACGGTCCGGCATCGAGAGAATCGGGCGCTGCCAGAGGTTCCTCGACCGGACGATTAAATGGGTTAAAGAGCAGGGGCTCGATTCCGACCCGGTTATCCGCAACCGGCTCGCCAGGATGGCGACCGAAATCCATGTCGGCAGGTTGTTGTGCTATCGCATAGCCTGGCTGCAAAACAAGGGTGAGGTGCCTACCACCGAGACTTCCATCTCCAAGGTCTACGGCGCGGAGCTGATGCAGCGGGTCGGCAGAACAATCATGGAAATACTCGGACCGTATGGAATTCTCTCCCTGGAGTCCGAACTGGCGCCAATGAATGGCGCGATATCATTCTGGCACGTAAGTAATGTCGGAAGGACCTTCGGGGCGGGGACATCGGAAATCCAGAGAAACGTCATCGCCACCAGGGGGCTGGGATTGCCGAGAGAGTAACCACTCGCTGGCAAGTTATTCTTCGAGTGCAGGGCTGCACCCACCCAGGCCACGACTAAAAGACACGACAAAAGTTTATAGACGAAAGAGAACTTTTGTGCTATTATGTTTTGACGGGAAACGAATCAAAGCTAACCGGATAGAAATATTCGTTTTTAGAGTTATGTAAAGTGGAAGCTAAATTGGGCGGGTAAAAATATTCGTTTTGATTTGTTTTGCAAATAACTTATGTCAAGTTGAGGCTAAAAACCGGAAGAAAAATATTCGTTTTGATTCGTTTTTTGGCGTAAGTTATGTAAAGTATAACTCAAAACTCATCCGCCAGAGGCGGACTCGCAAAGACATTTTTCATAAGCGCAAACATTTTACTCAACAAACCCAATAAACCTCTTGCCTCTTTGCCGTTTTTAGGTTAAGCTATACCCAGCGAGGTAAGGAAGATGGGAAAACGCATTTTTACTCTGCTAATCGTCATTGCACTGCTGTTCAGCGCAGGTTGTTCAAACTTACCAACAATCGGCTCACAAAGTTCATCCTCAGGGAAGTTTGAGATAGTCCGCAAATCTCAACTGGGGACAAAGTGGCAGATGTACCAGTTGAAGATTGAGGTGGGCAATACCGAGATGCCGGTAATCCTGAAGCTGGCTGACGGGGACAGGGTGGACGGCTATTTTTATACCGAAAAGGGTGATAACGTGGCTTTCCGCGTTACCGGGAACTCGCAAGTGTACGACTCGGTCCCGCAGGGTGCTGCTTCTGTTACCGGAGGGGTAGCCTCAGACAGGTTTGCCTTTTCCGCTTCACAAGGTCAGGGGAGCACCTACTCGATGACCTTCCGCGGCACGAGCGGCGATAAAAACCAGAAAGTCACCGTCTTTATGGAGGTCATTCTCCCCGTAGCAGGCTCCATTTTTACCCCGCTCGAGATAAAGTAGATTGCGCTACTACATAGTTGCATGAGTGGCAATCTCAGTGTTGTTCTAAATGTAGCGACATAAATGTTTGCGCATACACTTGTAGCGTGTTACATGTCTGAAGCGCCGTGTAGCGGCACGGTATGCTGTGCCTGGGCGGGCGGGTTCTAAACCCGCCCCTACGAGATTATGCGCAATAATTAAGGACGTTGCATATAAATGTGACTCCGAGATTGTTTCGCCTCCGCCTTCGCCGGATGGTTCCGCAATGACAGCTAACTATCTACAAGTATTTTTATTGTTACGAAAATAGGGTTCTCTCGCCCCTTGTGGGAGAGAGCTAGACCTGTCCTGAGTTTATCGAAGGAGTGAGGGGAAAATGCTCTCACCCTCACCTTTCCGCCTCAGGCGGACTCCCCTCAAGGGAGAGGAGATTTTCATCTAGCGCTCGATGCTCTTGATATGGTAGCGCAGCTTCCGTGATGGAACGGCCACCTCGACTACTTCTCCGATGCCCCGGCCAATGACAGCCTTTCCGATGGGTGAAACATTGGAAATCCTGGACTTCGCCGGGTCTACTTCCCTGGGACTTACTATCATATAGCGCGACTCTTCACCGGAAGCCGTGTCCTGGAGTACTACCGTGTCCCCGACGTTGACTTTAAGGTTTGTTCCCTTGCTCCCGTTAACAATAACCGCTGTCTTTAATATTTGCTCAAGTTCTTTAATCCGCCCGACGAGTTGCCCATGCTGCTGCCTGGCCGCCTCGAGGGGGGCATTCTCGCGGAAGTCTTTGTCCGCCGCCGCTTTGCGCACTTCTTCGATGGCACTGGAACGCCTGCTCTTCAGGGAAGCAAGCTCGGCTTCCAGTTCCGCAAGCCCTTCCCGCGATAAGGTGGCAGGCTCCGCTGGTTCACCCTTAGCCAATTGCACCCTGGCCTTGCCCTTTCGAGCCTTGAGGTGGGCAGCCAGATTAATCTCGCTCCAGCCCTCTTTCCTGGCATGGCTCAAAAAAGCGCGCAGCAGTCCCAGCTTCTTTTCATAATCGGTGTCCGATGAGGACAGACGTTCCGCGTAGTTGTCCACTTCCGGCGCGGAAACATCCCCAAACGGCCGGTCCCGCCCGAACCAGCGGATGAAACGGTATACCTCCTGCTGACTCGCTTCTCTTTTCTCAGAGGCAAGACCGCCCAGGAAGCGACTGGCTGCCTCGCTCAGTGTCAGGTTGTGTTCGTTGTTGCTCACCTTGTTGGTTTCCTCCAATTCCACCGCCCGCCCCGGGCTGATTGTGTTAATTACTTCCGATTCTCGACAGGCGCAAAGGCGCCCTTACCACCCTCAGAACCCGGGATACCGCATGGTGCCCCACCAGCTTCAATACCGCCTCACCATGCCAATCGAAGGATACATCCGGGGAGCCAAGCAGGGCATCGAGAACTCCATCGGATAGTATTATGTCAAATGCTTTGTCCACCTGGCGGTCACGCAGACGTTCGTAGAGCTTTCGTCCCCAGAAACCTACCTGCAACTCCCGGCCCAGTTCACTTTTCCACTTTCGTTCATAGCCGGAAAGGTCATCCGCCGAGAGCTTGTCCGTTTCAAGCGCCTTGCCAAGCGTATCGGCTGCCAGGTTGGCGCTCATCAGGCCATAGTAGACACCGCCGCCGGTGGTTGGTTTCACCATGCCAGCGGCATCACCAGCCACCAACACGCGGTCAGTGTATGTCCGGGGCAGCGGTTTAAGCGGGATTGCGCCATAGGTAATATTCGCCCCGTCAGAAACTATCTTGCCTTCAGCCTCCAGCGACGACATCAGTTTCCTGAGGTAAAGACCGGGGCTGTGCCGGGAGAGGAGTCCAACCAGCGCTCGCTCCGGCTGCGTGGGCACAAGCCAGCCAAAGAATCCCGGGGCTATCTCACTTCCAAAGTATACCTCTATCTCATCGAGCGCGCATGCGCTGACTTCAGCCTGGGCACCTGTAACAAAATCACCACTCCTGCCCAAACCGAGTTTCTCAGTCAACCCCGGCGCAAATCCGGTAGCAACCACTGCCGCCCTGGCCTCAAAATGCAAGCTTTTCCCCTGGCTAACAGTCTCTACCCTGACTTTGTCATCCCGGACTACCACATCTCTGCACAGGCAGCTTAGCACATAGTCCGCACCCTTTTCCTGCGCCCGCCTGGCCAACTCCATATTTAAGGCAGCGCGGTCAACGATGAATGCCTGCGGCTCATCCCTCCTGAGACGAATCATCCTGCCGGAAGGTGAGAAAAGGCGGGCGCTGTTCGCCGCTCTTAAGACCACACCGCCATTAATGGAAAAGGAATTGGCGCACTCCCGGCCAACTATGCCGGAGCAGCAGACCTGCTCCCCCAATCTTGTGTTTCGCTCCAGGACTGCAACCGAGTACCCCATCCCGGCCAGACGGCAGGCTACCTGGCTGCCTACTGGTCCCGCACCGATAACTACTACATCATACAACTGTCAGCCCCTCCACCATAATTACTAGTCTACTGTCTCGCAAGTAACTTGACAGATAACGTCTCGCTACAGGGGAGAACCAAGGTGATAGTGAACATCATAGACTACCCCTCACCCCGTATCAA
>JACPPQ010000175.1 GCA_016190925.1 Chloroflexota bacterium
CAAGGGACTCTGTCCCTTTGGAAACCCTGTATATTTTAACCCTGCGCCAAGAGCGCAGGGCGTTTACTTAAGTAAACGAAAGTTCAAAATGCAAAATTGAAATTAAGGTTACCCGTCGCAAGGTGTCTATGCATTTTTAGTTTTGAATTCTGGAGGTCTTGAATGCCAAAATCAGGGCGAAGTCATGGGAAGTCCTTTAAGAAAGCAACTGCCAGGCGCAGCATTCCGCTCCCGGCTACCGAACAGCAGCCTGCTGCTGCGCCACAGCCGCCTATCACTCCGGCAGCGGGACCGGTTCCTGCCGTCAAGAAGCCCGTGGCTGTTGGTTCCACCGCCAGGGCGAGGGCAGCGTTGTCTATGGCGCCTGTGTATCCCTATATCCGGGGCGAGCTAAAGAAAATCTGGATAGTCGCCACAATAATGCTTATCATCCTTATCGTTCTGGCGAGTGTTTTGTCTTAGCACCCCTGTTGCATATCTTCCGCAAGCTTTCTGTGCCCCGGCCTCTCCGCAGTTCGGCATATGGGGATGTGCCACTCCATAGGCTTTGTGCCGGACCATCTCACAGCCATATACCTGGTACCCTTCATGATACGGGAGCCGAGCTTACCCATGGGGAGAAAGTCCTGAAGGTCGGCAGGCGACTGGGTGGCAAAGTATATTTGGCATCGAGTGTTTACCCGCTCTTTTGCTGTGCCTGCCAAGATGAAAAACTCAGGAGGATGACCAGTGGATGTCTTCGAAACCATCAAGAATAGAAAGTCCATCCGCAAGTACAGGACTACCCCTGTGGGTGAAAAGACCGTGGAAACCCTGTTTGAAGCCGTCCGTTTGACACCTTCGTGGGCTAACACTCAGTGCTGGCGTTTCGTGGTAGTGCGGGACAATAGCATAAAGGCACAGATGGCTGATACACTTACGCCCACAAATCCGTCCGGAACGGCAATCAGGAACGCACCAGTGGTGATTGTGGCCTGCGCCGAACTGGGAAAGTCCGGTTACAAACGTGGTGAGGTGCAGACTGATAAGGGCGACTGGTTTATGTTTGATGTCGGTCTGGCTATGGAGAGTTTGACACTGGTGGCTCATGCATTGGGACTGGGCACGGTGCATGTCGGTTTATTTGATGCAAGGAAAGCAGCGGAAGTGCTGAGTGTGCCGGATGGCTTTTGCGTGGTGGAGATGACTCCCCTGGGCTATCCTGATGAGACACCTCCGGCTAGACCGCGAAAAGACCTTTCAGAGATTGTTTTTTATGAGAAATGGCCTCAGTAGTGAACGTAAATAACCAAATCACAAGAAACAATAACCAAATAATTTGTCGTGCGCCTGCGCGGGAACAAGGCATGTATCCTGGCCTGTCCTGAGTTTGCCGAAGGGTTACTTGTTATTCTCGTTTTGGTCCTTTGCCTCCTCTTTCTATTGTTTTCCCAGAGTTGTTTTGCGGCAAGTTATTCGGTTAGAACCGTGCTTTGTAGCTGTGATATAATAATCACGGTGAGGTAAACATAATGTTAGGCCAGTTGGGAAAAATTGAAAAGCGGTACGAAGAGCTTAACCAGGAAATGTCCAAATCCGAGGTTGTGACCGATGTCGGTCAACTGCAAAAGCTTGCCAAGGAGTTGAGCAGCATCGAAGGCCTGGTGGCAAAGTTCCGGGAATATAAGAAGACAGTCAAGTCTCTGGAAGAGACCAGGGCAATGCTTGGCGGCAGGGTGGACGAGGAGATGGCCGCCCTGGTGAAGCAGGAAATAGCCAGTCTCGAAAAGAAGCACGAGCGGTTGTTTGAGGAGATGAGGGCCGGGCTTTTACCCAAAGACCCCAATGATGATAAGGATATCATTATAGAAATCAGGGCGGGGACGGGTGGCAATGAGGCTGCTCTATTTGCCGCTGACCTGTTTCGCATGTACAGCCGCTATGCCCAGTCCAGGGGTTGGGACGCGGACGTCATCGATTTTAGCGAAAGTGGCATAGGAGGCTTCAAGGAAATAATCTTTGAAATCAGGGGAAAAGGCGCTTTCAGCAGGATGAAGTATGAAAGGGGAGGGCATCGTGTGCAGCGTGTGCCTGTCACCGAATCCTCCGGCAGGATTCACACCTCGACGGCTACCGTGGCGGTTTTGCCAGAAGCTGATGAGGTGGAGGTCTCTATAAACCCCAGCGACTTGAGGGTTGATATTTTCCACAGCGGAGGTGCCGGGGGACAGAATGTTAATAAAGTAGCCACCGCTGTGCGCATCACTCACCTGCCCACCGGCATCGTGGCTGTTTGCCAGGACGAACGCTCCCAGCTGAGAAACAGGCAAAAGGCCATGGCAGTGCTTCGCGCTCGCCTTCTTGACATCGAGCAGAGCAAACAGGAGAAGGAGATAACGGACATGCGCCGCTCCCAGGTGGGCACCGGAGAACGAGCCGAGAAGGTGCGCACCTACAACTTCCCTCAAGACCGCGTCACTGA
>JACPPQ010000014.1 GCA_016190925.1 Chloroflexota bacterium
AAATACACCTGGTCCCATGTCGCCAGCTTTTCCAAAAGCCAGCTGTAGCCAGCATAGCGCTGGTAGAATTGCCTTAAGGACTGCTCACCATCGATTTCGGCATGTAGCTGCGAAAGCACATTCCCCAGGCGGATATTTTCGTTATTGAGCCCTTTCTTCTGTGATTCAAGGCCGGCTATCTCCGCCATTACCCGGGCTCTCTCCTTAGTAGCTCCGTCATACAGATTATCCAGGTATTTGTTGAGTGAACTGTGCTCTTTCAGCCCGTTGGCCAGCTTTTCCCTGGCATTCTTGTGCCCGGCGAATTCCTTGGATAAGTCCAGCGCAAGCTCGAGGGTGAAACCGTGGCTTTCCACGTCGGCCTTCACCTTGCCAGCGGTCACAATCTCTTCTTTAGTGACGTTAGCTTGCTGATAGCAGTCTTCTACCTCCTTGCCGATGCGCTGCTTTTCTTTCTCTGCTCTCTTGCTGAAGGCTTCCAGTCTCTTCTCTGCCGCCGCATATTCACTTCTAATCTGCTCCAGTTCCTGTCGAGCTTTCGTTATATCCTTCTTAACCTGTTCGTACTCTGCGTTGGCCTGCTTTATCTGCGCTACCAGGCTTCCCTCTCGTTTCTCAAGGTTCGGGACCAGACGTTCCAGTTCAGTCTTTCGCTTTATTAGCTTTTCACAGGCATTGAGAGCCTCAGTGCAGGAAATACCCTTCTCCTCCTCTAGACGGAGCAGCCCTTGTATTACTTTGAGGTAACCTGAATCGGCAATACGCCGTTCCAGCTCCATCAGGCTTTCGAACATATCCTCGGTGAAGCCGTGGCAATAGACTCGAGCTGTCTTAGCAGCATCTTTTATCTCTTCGGCATTGAATTGTTGTTCCATGGTTAGTCTCCTCCTTTTCCCGTTTGTAACGTTATCCTTATCGCTTCTTCCAGCGTCATATCAGCGTTCAGGCGGGGCATGGCCTGGTTTACCATGTCTTTAGCTTCTCCGTGCCGGAAAGCCATGCTTTCCAGAGCACTGACCAGGTCATCGGTAGTAAATCCCTGCCTGTTCACCGGCACAGGCTGGGAGGAGTCCTGAAACGCCAATCCGAGCAGGCTGCCCGCGACCAGCGGCGCTATGCACCTGCCCTGGACGCCGAACTCTCCCAGCCACACCACCACTGAATACCACTTCAACCCATCCGAAAGCTGGCTGACAAAATCATTGGGAATCCGGACAGGCTTTATTCCCGGCACTTCCCAGGTAGTGTAAATAGAATCCCTGGCCACAATCGCGAAGCGGCCAAGGTCGCTCTCAATGAGAGCGTGGAGAAAAATCATTGGGATAGCCAGCGTTTCAGGTTTACCGACGGCTCCCACCAGGGTAATCAAATGGGAATCATGCTGTGTCTTTACCAATGCCGCGGCGACAAGATACGTGGTAACCTCGATAATGAGCTGAGGGGTATCCTTGCCTTCATAATGGAGCTTCGGTACTGGGACAAACCACCGCTCGGCCCGCCAGGTAGCTTTATTTCCGTACCTGTTCCGGATAGCAGTGCCGATGGCCTTATCTGCTTCGTTGCCTATCCTCTGGTCATTGCCAAGCGACGCAAACATATCGATAATATCGGCGTCCATACCCTGTACCCCGGCTTCCCGAAAAGCCAGGGTGATTGCCTCTCTCTGATCTTCCGCCATTTTGCCCGGTAAAATCTTCACTTGTCCGACCTTCCCATCTATTCAAACTATGCTATCTATACTATGCTACCTATACTACCTATATGAGTGTTGCCTTTTTGCAGCCCTTGCTAACAGGGCTATAATGCGCTGGCTTATTACCGGGGGGAGGGGGTCACCCTATTCCCTCTATTTCCCTCTCATATTGCATTCCATATGCCCCTTAAATACGTTCTCCGGTTTTAGTCCGCTGGCTTTCAGAGTTTTATAGATATAAGCCCGGCTGCACTTTAGACTTTCCGCTGCTGCCGTTATGCTGCGATGAAGCTGTAAAGCGTCACAAACTTTGGTGACAGGGATATTTAGCGGTCGGCGACCAAATCTACCAACCACCACCGTTCCGCCGCAGTGCGGACACTGCACAATCATTGTCCATCACCCTCCGAAAGTTTGGGGTGACACCGGGCACACAGCCACTCGTTCCGGTCAGTCAGCCGATACTCAGTGTTTCCGCAAGCGGGGCAGGGATGGTTCGGATATTCGGGTATATTTTGAGGGGGGACAAGTGGACGAGGTGGGACGGGATTTCCACTAAAGTCTTTCTGATTTTCTCTCGTATAGGAGTTTTCTGTATTTTCCTGTCCCAGTTGTCCCTCTTGTCCCAATTGTCCTTGCTGTCCCTCCGAATCCAATAGGGCTATACCTCTCCAATAGCGTGTCCCGCCACTTTTCCCTTCAGTGATACCTCTCTCAATAAGTCTGGCCTTGAATATCTTTTGTGATGTGGGCTGGCTGCCGGTATTGTTGCACCATGCCTCATAGGCTTCTTTCAGCTCATGCTTGGGTACTATTACGGTCGGTCTAAGAACGCAACAATCGTCAATGAAATCGCCCAAAATATCCTCTTCATGGCGATAGTCAGAAGTAGCGCTTGTTATGACCTTCGGCTCCCTGAGTCCATGTCGCTGCCACTCAAGGCAACCGCTAATGGACCAAGACAGTATGCCCGGCAATTCCGCTTCTAACTTTGACGCCAGGTCCGGGTCTATTCTTTCGCTTGGGATGGTGACGGTAAAGGGTATCAACTTCACTCGCCGCCATATTGAGAG
>JACPPQ010000015.1 GCA_016190925.1 Chloroflexota bacterium
CTCCTGGAGAAGGCGGCGCTGCTGGCGCATGAGCTTGTTAATGGTCTCCACCATGTGGACCGGGATGCGTATTGTGCGCGCCTGGTCGGCGATGGCGCGGGTAATGGCCTGGCGAATCCACCACGTGGCGTAGGTGCTGAATTTATATCCCTTCCGGTAATCGAATTTCTCCACTGCCCTGATAAGTCCGATGTTTCCCTCCTGCACCAGGTCGAGCAGCGACATGCCGCGCCCGATGTGCTTCTTGGCTATGCTCACCACCAGCCGCAGGTTGGCTTCTATCAGGTGTCGTTCGGCTTTTTCAGCCTCTTGTTCGATGCTTCTCATCTGGTTTGCCAGTTGCCTCTCGAAAACCTGCACGGACTGGACGAATTTCGGGTCTTCAACCAGTTTTTCTATATCATCGAGGGTAACCTTCTTGCCGATAGCTTTGATGACTTCCTGTGGCAACAGCCTGATGTTCAGTGATAGGCTGATGAGGAGCTGTACCGTTTCGAGCAAAGATTTATTCAGCTTATTTGCTATGTTCTGTGCCATCAGTTCGTTTATCTCCACGTCGATGGCTTTGCGCAACTCAGCACTTACCGTGGAATCGACAAAGCTTTTTACTACCGGCAGCCTGAGTTCTTCTCGAAGGAGGCGGATGAGTGTGAATGCCTGGGCAAACTCCTTGAGCACGGTAAGCACAATCTCGGTCGCCGAAGCCGGCCGACCGTGTTCCTGGAGCCATCTCTGCCTGATTTCATTGATGCGTTTGCCCTCGGTCATACTCTTGGCCAGCCCCCGCTCATCCTCGCCGGTGAGAAGCTGGACTCTACCAATCTCATGCAGGTATATGCGGACGGGGTCGTCGACCACTTCCTGCTCTTCGAGAGGTTCAAGGGCCGTTTCCAGTTCCAGCTCTAGCTCCCCCTCCGCCTTCTCAATGTCGAACTCCTCCTCCTCGCCCAGTTCTTCTTCGCTCGGCCCCACCATCGCAGCAGGCTCCGCTGTTTCCGGTTCCTCAAGGGGCTTTTCTTCAGCAGGAGGCAACTCTTCTATTTCTTTTTTCTTTTTTCTTTTTTCTTCGGTCATTCTTTCACTTCCTTGATTCAGGCCTGTTCGCGGCACTGGTATTTAGGCGCGTAAATTGGCCTCATAAATAGCCTGCTCGCCCTGGCATCGCGTCAGGCTAACAGCTAATCACCTTTTCACCTTTATCTACATTTACTGTCATTCTCCGCGTAGGCGGAGAATCCAGGCTATCGGCTTCATGGATTCCCCGTTCGCCTGAGGCGGAGGAATGACAGAGGGAAACTGTGTGCTGATTTCATGACTAAGCTAAGTATTTCTTCCAGTATACCTCAAAAGTGACGGCCACCTATTAGCCTGCTCGCCCTGGTGTCCTGAGTTATAAGACCATTACATAATTTGTCTTTGCGAGACCCGCTCAGGCGGGTCGAAGCAATCTCAATGAATGGCTTTAGGCAATGGTTGAAATTGCCACGCTTGCGTGTCGTAACACTTCAGCGTGCAGGCACGTCGCTTAGTTTATACTGACCCTTCACCAGAAGGGGAATGTGCCCCTCGCAGCGACGCATTTCTATTATGAAACTCTTAGTAACTTTTGCGTTCTTAAGGCTTGGGCAGGCGGAACCTCTTGCGGCTCTTTTGTGTAAATACCTCTCCCAGTTGCACGCTCACTTCCATACCCTGTTCCTGAAGTTTCATGAGGGCAGCGCTGGCTCCCCCGCTCTCAGCTTCCAGGGAAAATACCGCAGCCCTCTTCGCTTCCAGGCCGCGCAGGTGCCTCTCACGCAGCCGGAGAACCGTATCCGAGTATTTTTGTTCTATATTCCCATAGGGCAGTTCCCTGCCCAGCAGAGAATCGAGGTGCTCATGGATATTAACATCCAGCGCGTTTTTTATCAATGCCGGGTCTTCGGCATTTTGCCATGAAATGAAAATTTCGCGGTTCTCGCTGCTCTGAAAGTACTCCGGCGGCAGCTCCCGGCAGCGGGCTTTGAGTTGCGGGTGCTTCAGCAGGAGCGCCAGGCAGTATTCCTCCAGCGGGTTGGACAGGACCGGACGCAGGGCCCGGGATGTCGCTTCCTGTTTTGTTTCTCTGGCCTTGCGGTCAGGCTTGCTCCTGCTCAGCACGGTCTCCAGGTGAGCATAGCTTGTGTTGACTAGCTCGGCCAGCCTTCTGAGATAGTGGTCGCGGCGAACAATATTCGTTATCCCTGCGACAACCGGCAGTAGCTTGTCCACCGCCGCGGCCTTATCCCTTGCGGTGCTCAGGTCGAGCTTTGACGTAACCATGTTGAACGTGTAATCGACCACCGGCATGGCGCTCTCGACCAGCTTTTGCCAGTTTGACTTATCCTCTTTAATTACCTCGTCGGGGTCCTTTCCGCCGGGAAGAATAATTACCTTCACTTCCGCATCGAGGGTGTTCTCATATACAATGCCCCGCAGCATTGCCTCCTCCCCCGCGGCATCGGAGTCGAGCGCCAGCACCATGTTCCTGCTCAGCTTCTTTATGGTTCCCACCTGCCTGTCGGTGATGGCGGTGCCCATCGGGGCGACCACGTTGCTGAAGCCGTACTGGTGGGCGATGATGACGTCCATGTATCCTTCCACGATTATTGCCATTTCCTGTTTTCTGATGGCGGGCTGGGCCAGGTGTATACCGTAGAGGCTGCTGCTTTTGTCGAATGCAGGTGTCTGCGGCGAGTTGAGGTACTTGGGCAACGAATCATCCAGCACTCTTCCCCCGAAGCCCGTCACGCGTCCTTTTGCGTCCAGGATGGGGAACATCAGCCGGTTGCGGAACCTGTCATGGGTTCTCTTGTCATCCGCCTCGATTATCAGGCCCGCCGTGAGCAATTCGCTCTCCTGGTAACCCCTCTCCGCCAGGTACTTTTTGAGAAATTCCCAGCCATCCGGGCTGAACCCCAACTGGAAATCAGTAATAGACTTCGATGAAAGACCGCGCCCGGCCAGGTAGCTGCGCACCTTTTCCGCCGCCGGAGAGTTGAGCAGCAGATTGTGGTAATACTGCGCTGCCGCCAGGTTCGCCTGGTACAACCGCTCCAGCTGCTCTTTCTCTTTCTTGCCGACCCCCGGCTCATATTTCGAGTGTACGGCAACGCCCGTCCTTTCACCCAGCAGCTTTAACGCCTCGCCGAAGTCAATGCCTTCCTTCTTCATCACGAAGGAAAAGACATCTCCGCCGGTATTACATGCGCCGAAGCAGTGCCAGCTTTGCTGCTCGGGATAGACAAAGAAGGAGGGTGTTTTTTCGCTGTGGAACGGGCATAGTCCCCTGAAGGTGCGTCCCGCTTTAGCCAATGCTGTATGCTGGCCTATCACCTCCACGATGTCTGTCCGCTGTTTTATTTCGTCTGTAACGCTCATCTTACATCAATGCTTGCCTGATAGGGCAATGCTGTATTGGCGGCCAAATCCTCCCCTTATAAATACTAACAAATAATAGCACCATTGTCTTGCGGTGGGAAGGGCTGAAAGCTTTTGTACTTTACATAACTTATACCAAAAAACGAATCAAAACGAATAATTGCTCCCCCAAAATTAGCCTCGACTTGAC
>JACPPQ010000168.1 GCA_016190925.1 Chloroflexota bacterium
CCTAAATCCCCTTTTGCGAAAGGGGGAAACCTCCCACCTTCCCCATGGGAAAAGAGGTTTGGGAGGAGTTTCGGCCTTCCAGGAGAAGGCTTCTTTTTCGGTATTTCATGTATGATTATCCCGTGATATAATAGAATCCAGATGTACAAATTTGGGCTGAGCATTAAGTTTCTGCTGTCGGAGAAGGGAAGATGGGAGACTATAGCCAGTATATAAACGGTGAATGGCGGAAGCTCTCTACCGAGTTGCCGGAAGAAATGCAGCTTGCGGTATTCGTCAACGGGCAGGAGCTGGTTACCATTCTGTGTACCCCGGAGAGACTGAACTGTCTGCTCCTCGGATTTCTGCGCGCCGAGGGCTTCATCAACGGCCTTGATGATATTGCCCTGATGCGTGTCTGCGACGATGAATCCCTGGCGGACGTGCGGTTGAAACGGCAGGACATTTCCATGCCAACCAAGCGTGTTCTCACATCCGGCTGCGGGGGAGGCACATCGTTTCAGCCGGGCACGGGGCTGCCGCCGGTTAAGTCGGCCAGTTGCTTCTCGCCCGCGCAGATTATTTCAGCCATCAGGATGCTTCAGCAGAAGCCGGAGGGCGAGGATGTGAAAGGTATAATGCACCGCGGAGTGCATGTCTCCGCGCTGAGCGATGGAGAGCAGCTCCTGGTGAGGTCCGAGGACATCGGCCGCCATAACACGCTGGACAAAATCTGGGGCGAGTGCATGTTGCGGAAGATTCCCACGGCGGACAAGATGCTGGTCACCACCGGCCGCATTTCCTCCGAGATGCTGGTAAAGGCCGCCAAAATGGAGGTGCCGGTGGTTGCCTCTCTCAACTCGGCCACGGAGAGGGCGGTGCAGCTAGGCGCTGAGCTGGGAATCACCGTGGTGGGCTACGTGCGCGGCAGCCGCCTTTTTGTCTTTACCGGTGAGGAGCGGGTAATGCCTGCCGATGTGAGGGCTGGCGGGTGAGGGTAATTCTGGTTCATTTGAGCCTGTCCCATAAACCCCACCCGTGAGCGTGGACCGGCACTGCCTCCACGCTCGGAACACTTGTTTGTGGGACAAGCTCATTTGAGCTGTGTTATGAGTATGGACAAAAAGGAGATTAGGATGTCTCGGGGATACGAAAACGAGTCTGACCTTTTTTCTGCGATCAGAGGGAATTCCGGATATTTGGGATTTCAAAGAGTTGTACTACCTCTAAAGGTACAAAGGGAGACCGATGCTTATCAAATATTACTGGATAACCGAGGTAATTATACAAGGGGAATCCTCGAAAGAGTCTTTAATCTTGTTGATGGTGGAGAGCCGACTCCATGGTTTGGCCAAACACTGCGAGGCAACAACCGAAAGCTAATCTTTGAGGAAACCGCGACACAGCTCAACCGATGGATTGAAGCAATCCTTTTCAGCTCAAATTCTATTGAAAACCGATTCGTTAATGCTTTAAGAAATAAGCTTCGTGGTACAAACACTGGACTACCTTCTATTCTGCTTTATATTCAGAATCCAATGGATGCCAAAGTCTGCCTACCAATATGTTTATCCAGCATAGAAATGCTTGGGCGGTCTTTACCTGAAGTAGAGATGTATGATCCAGCCCATTATAGAGTTTATTGCGATACGGTCCGAACCATAGAGCAGAATTATGGTTTTGACCCGAGGGAGATGGATTTCATTTTTTGGATCGTAAGAAGGTATGCAAGAAGAGTAGGTAGCCTATTCGTGTTTGAGTACGACGAAGTAGAGCGGTTCCATTGGGCAGATATGTGACGACAGGTGTATATATCCTCGACTGAAGTCAAGGCTTTCCAGGGAAGGGGATCTGTCCTTCCCCATGATACGAACGGGGCCGCTTTCCTCTCCGAGTGAAAGTCAGGGTTTCCAGTGGAGAATTTTATGAAATACACCATCATCATTAAAAATGGGTGTGAGGTGGTAGATTATGCCAGACTATAAATTCACTGTAGCAGTGGAAAAAGATGAAGACGGACTTTATGTAGCTTCTGTCCCACTTCTTCAGGGATGTTACACCCAGGGGAAAACCTACGAAGATGCGCTCAAAAATATCAAGGACGCTATCAAGCTGCATATTGAAGCCCGCCGGGCTTTAGGAGAGCCTGTCCCCATAGAAGTTGCAATAGACGAGGTTCAGGTAGTTGCCTAAGCTCAGCCCAGCCAGCCAATAAGCATTATGGTGTAGTATAATTATATCATGAATGTGAAGCAAATCCGGCTGGTTTTTTCCGCTCTGATACTTCTATTTACCCTAACCGTTTCTTCTTGTGTCACGGCTCCCAGACCATCGGGACCCCAGCTTTTTGAAGGCAGATGGGATGACCTCGGTATCTATGATGCGGGCCTGATAGAAAAGGAGCGGGCGTCTAAAGAGCTTCTGCTGGGAGCCACGGTCTATCACCTTGATATAACTATTGCTTCTGACTACCTTTCGCTTACGGGCCGCGAGCAAGTGCGTTACACCAACCGAGAAACAGTCGACCTGGAATCACTCTATTTCCAGCTATTCCCCAATGTGTCCGGGGGCAAGACCACTATCTCCGCCGTTCAGGTGGACAATAAGGCCGCTGATTTTGCGAATGAACCCGGTGATAGCGCTCTCCGCGTCACATTGTCTGAAATCCTCAAGCCTCAGAACGCCGTCACCGTGCAGGTTGACTTTACGGTAGATGTTCCCCGGACGCCGAGCGGCAACTATGGTCTATTTGGCTATTTCAATGACATCCTGGCGCTGGACGGCTTCTATCCCGTTGTGCCCGTCTATGACGACGTTGGCTGGCACATAAGACCGGGGCCGCTCTACGGGGACAAGACCTTCCTGGATGCCAGCTTTTACCTGGTGCGCGTGACCGCTCCGGCCAGCCTGGTTTTGGTAGCCTCCGGCTCAGAGGTACGGCGGGAGAAGAAGGGCGAGGAGCAGTTCGTAACCTTTGCTGCCGGTCCTGCGCGTGACTTTTATCTCGCCGGCAGCAGCCGTTTTACCTCGGTTAACACCCGGGTGGGAGAGACCACCATCAACAGCTATGCCTTTACGGAGCAGATTGCCGGCGCAAACCAGGCACTGACATTCGCTGCTGAGGCTCTTAAAAGCTATAATGCCCGCCTGGGAGACTATCCATACACCGAACTGGATATTGTTCCCCTCAACCTGGAAGCCGGGGCTGCGGGCATGGAGTACCCCGGTGTTTTTGGGGTCGATAAGGATATCTATAATCGAGACGTCATTCTGGAGCCCACCGTTGCCCATGAAGTAGGACACCAGTGGTTCTACAATGTGGTAGGCAACGACCAGGTCAACGAGCCCTGGCTGGACGAGTCAATGACACAGTACATCACCGGCCTCTATTATCTCGACAGGTACGGCGAAAACGGCTGGCAGCGCATGAAGCAGACGTGGGTTAGCGGTTGGGAGCGCGCAGGCCGCCAGATGATTCCGATTGGCTTGCCGGTGGCCAGCTACCGGGAGAACCAGTATGGTGCCATAATATATGCGCGAGGGCCGCTTTTCATTGACGCTTTAGCTGGTATTGTAGGGGAGCAGAAGTTCGATGATTGCCTGCGACGATATTACGAGTCCAACAAGTGGCAGATTGTCACCACCGCATCCTTCCAGGAACAGTTTGAAGCCTGCTCGGCGTCCGACCTGGGTGCGCTGTTTAAGGACTGGGTTTTGCCCTAGTAAATATCCCTGAGGCAAGCTCTAAACAATATCTAAATCCAAATGGCAAAACTTGCCTGAGCTTTTGATTTGGGTTATTCGAATTTTGAATTTACCTAGAAAATAACCTTTTTTACCATTCCTATCCTTCAACTGAAGGAGAATCCAGACTCCACTTCCTCACTGGATTCTGGCCTTCGCCAGAATGACAGAACCGTGTTTTATATTTTCATCGTTCGTGAGTCCTTCGGCTGAAGGATGACAAATTGTTTAGGATTTAGAAATTAGCATTTAGAATTTACTACTCTTTATCCTGTCACCCGTATTATCCCCAGCAGTTCGAGTCCTCGTATTATCATGCTGACCGCTATAGCCGCCAGTAGCAGGTTGAATACCTTTGAGATAGCCTTCAGCATCCCCTTCCCCAGCACGGCTGCGATACGGTCACCAAGCAAAAAGACGACCCAGTTTATCACCATGTTCAAACCGAAGGAAGCCAGTACCATATAAAGCGGGAACTGGGTGGCAAGCAACAGTAGCGTGGTGATTGTTGCCGGCCCCACGACCAGCGGCGTGCCAATCGGGACAACCGCCATCAGTTCTTCTTTGTCTGCTTCTATGGTTGCATAGGTTGTGATGTAGTTGATGGAAAGGATGAGCAGTATGAGTCCGCCGGCAATGGCAAATGAGCCTACCGAAATGCCCATTGCGCTCAAAATAAGTTGACCAAAGAAGAGGAAAATCAGGCCTACGATAGCGGCAGTCAAATTGGCGATACGAATCATCTTGCGGCGTTCCGCGGCGGTCAGCCCTTCACTCAAGGAGAGGACGATGGGCAGATTGCCGAGGGCATCGATGACGATAAACAGGGGCACGAAAGTCAGTACAAAATCTTGAAGCCAGTCACTCACCCTTGCGCGCTCCTTGTCTGTGAGCTACCGATTTTCCCCTTTACAAAGCTTTCGCAAGATTAGCTTATCGTCTCCCGGGGCATAGAAATCAGGAATCTGGCAGATTGTCTGGTAACCCTGCCCGTAATGAAATCGCCTGGTCTTCTCATATTCCGGTTTGGAGGATGTCTCGATAAAGATATGCCTTCCGCGGGCTTCCTTTATCCTCTTTTCGGCAGCCTCCATCAGGATAGTGCCGATTCCCTGCCCCTGCTTCTGCCGGTCAACCGCAATCCAGTAAATGTCCCAGGTGCCTTCGGTCATCGGAGCAGTACCATAACAGATGTATCCCGCTACCCGCGACCCGACCTCCGCCAACAGCATATGATACCCTGAACCTGACGAGTCGCACAGGTAACAATCGAGCAACTCTTCAGCAACCACTACCTCAGACGGCAGAAATTCAGGCGTGTCACGTAATATAGCCATTACCGCCGGTTTATCCTGAATGGTCATGGTGCGTATACCAGGCTTCATTGTTAGTCTCCCCGCAGGGCAAGCAGCACAATCTTCTCAATAAATTCATTATACGACATTCCACAGGCTTTAGCCTGGCGCGCCGCGCCGGTACCGGGTGATATGTCAGGGTTGGAATTTACTTCTATCACGTTGAGTTTCCCTTCTCCATCGTACCGCATATCCACGCGGGCATAGCCCCGGCAGCCCAATGCTTTATAGGCAGAAAGCGCCACATTGCTAATACATTCCCTCTGGCTATCTTCTATTTGTGCGGGACAGACAGCGGCGGTGGCATGGAAGTACGGATTATCCTCCTCCCATTTGGCAGCAAAGGTAAGTATTTTGGGTACATCGCCTGGCAATGAATAGACTATCTCCGAGACAGGCAGGACTGTGAACCTGGTATTCCCCATGACCGTGGCGTTGAACTCCCTGCCCGGCATGAACTCTTCCACCAGCGCCTGTCCCCCGAAGCGGTTGCTCACCAGCGTGACCTGGTTTAAAAGAGCGGAGGAATCGCTTACCAAACTCTCTTCGGTTAGCCCGTGGCTGGCATCTTCTCCCAGGGGTTTGACTATGCAGGGTAAATCAAGGTGAAATTTTGAAACGGTCTCTGCATTGAGCACCTGACCGCGAGGAGTGGCGATACCTGAGGCTTCCAGAACGGCTTTCGTCCTGGCCTTGTCCAGCGCCAGCGCCAGCGTCTTCCCCGCACAGCCGGTATAAGGTAGCCCGAGTTTTGACAGCATATCAGCGACTATGGCTTCAGTTCCAGGTTGGCCGTCAAAGCCTTCAAAAAGGTTGAAAACCAGGTCTGCTTTAAGTTCATTGAGGCTCTTCCCGACTTGCTCAAGCGGCGGCGATAAAGGCACCCGGAATGCAGGGTATCCCAGCTCATCGAGGGCTTCGTCTACTGCTGCCAGGGCATCGAGGACACCGAGCACCGCCTTCTGTTCGCCCATCGCATCGTAACGTGAGAAGGCCGGCTCGTTATAGATGACGGCTATTTTTGGACGCATTGCGGGTATCTTTCAAGGGCAGTGTTCAATATCTTGCCTATCAGTTTCTGGTAAGTCCAGCCCATTTTCTTTGCCATAATGACGATATCGCCGCTTTTGGGATTAAGCCCCGGGAGAGGGTTAATCTCTAAAAAGTAGGGTTTTCCGGTATGGCTGAGCCTGAAGTCAAGCCTGGAAAAATCGCGGCACCCCAGCACTCCGAATGCCTTCAGGCTGGCATCCCGTATCCGGCTCAAAGTGTCAGCAGAAAGCCGGGCGGGACATTCGTAGTCTACCAGTGCTTCCCAGTCCCGCTTGACTTCGAGAGAATAGACGAAGTATTTTTCCTGTTTCCTGGGCACGATGCGCATTACACCGATGATTTCTGGCGGTGAATTTCCGGCAACTCCTACAGTGACCTCGTCGCCGGAGATGAATTCCTCCACCATTACCGGCTGGCAGTAGGAATCCAGCAACGACTTGACCAGCTCGGATGCTTTTTCAGGGGTCTCTGCCAGAGAGCTGCGGCGGATGCCTTTGCTCGAGCCTTCCCAGGCTGGTTTCACGAACGCAGGAAAAGGGAAACCAGCCCAGGACGTACCGGCAAGTGCTGCGGGGCTATCGATTACCAGCCATCCGGGGGTGTTGACGCCTGCAGAGGCAACAAGCTTCTTGGTCAGCGGCTTGTCAAGGCAAACCGAGAGAGTCTGAGGGTCTGAACCGGAGTAGGGTATGTTCAGCATTTCCAAAACCGCAGGAATTTGCGATTCCCTGCTCCTGTAGTTGCCCAGTCCTTCGGCGATGTTGAAGACCAGGTCTACGCGCTCCTTTAGAATCCTGGCGAGGAAGTCCCTGCCGCCGCCGAGCTTGACCGTTGCGTGACCTTCAGCCTCGATAGCGGCGGCAATTCCTCCTACCGTTTCCAGAGAATCATATTCCTCCAGAGCATCCTCGGGATAGACTTGTTCCAGAGGGACGGCTTCCTTAAGATCGTACGAGAGCCCTATCCTCATCTTTCACTCCTTCCCACTGGAACTCGGCTTGCAGGGGCAGGTTCGGGAAAACCCTGGACTTGCCGTTTTTACGGTTGGCCTTGGGCAGGACCGAACCTGCCGGGTTCCGGTAGCGAAAGATGCGTCCCTGGTAGTTCTTCAGTATCAGCTCGTCTCCATTGTGTGAAAGTACGTACTCCGGCTGGATAGGCACTTTGCCTCCGCCGTTGGGCAGGTCGATAACAAAGCTGGGTAAGGCCAGCCCTGATGTCCAGCCGCGCATCTTTTCCATTATCTTGATACCCACTTCCACCGGGGTGCGCAGGTGCTCCGTACCCTGCACCTCATCGCACTGGAAGAGATAGTACGGGCGCACTTTAATTTTGAGCAGGCCCTGGCACAGCTTCAACTGTGTTTCCGCGGTATCGTTTATGCCGCGCAGAAGCACACTCTGGTTGTTCACCGGCACGCCGGCTCTGAGCAGGCGGTCACAGGCCGCCGCTGACTCAGGAGTGAGCTCCCGGTAGTGGTTGAAGTGCGTGTTGAGCCATATCGGGCCGTACCTGGATAGCATGGCGCACAGCTCGTCGTCGATACGCTGGGGTAGTACCACCGGGTATCTTGAGCCTATCCTGATGATTTCCACGTGCGGTATCTGCCTGAGCTTTGAAATGACCTGCTCAAGTCTCTGCGTGGAGAGCGTCAGGAGGTCACCGCCGGACATGATTACATCCCTGACCTTTTTGTTGCTGCGGATGTAGTCCAGCATGGCCTCTACCTCGGCCTCGGTGCGCACCCATCCGCCATGCTGCCATTCCCTCTTGCGGGTGCAATGGCGGCACAGCATGGGACAAATATCGGTAAGCACCATCAAGACCCTGTCCGGATATCGGTGGACCAACCCGGGTACCACGGAGTCTCTTTTTTCTTCCAGAGGGTCCTCAGTCCCCATGCCGGCAAGGGTAAGCTCCTGGATAGAAGGTATAGCTTGCCTTCTGACGGGGTCATTGGGGTCGTCAAGGTTGATAAGAGACAAGTAGTAAGGTGTCACCGAGAGGGGATACCTGGCGGTTACCAGCTTGAGCTGAGCCTGTTCGTCAGCAGATAAGGGGATGAACCTGGCAAGTCCATCGACCGTAGTAATACGGTTCCGGAACTGCCATTTCCAATTGTTCCAATCCTTCTCTGGAACGTGGCTGAATATACTGTTTCTATTTACTGCGGCCGTTACGGCCTTGGTACTCGGGGGTTCGGTGTCCGCATCGCTTTCTACTGAGCTAAAGCATGAAAGCTCTGCTTCTCCCCCGTTTGGCATACAGGTAAAGCCGGGGGGCTCCTTTTCAGATTTGCCTCGACTTTTGAGGGGTTCTGCCGTCTTGTTCACTTTGGAAACTGCCTCCTTTTTGTTTATTGTTTTCTGTGAACTTACATATTATTTAATAGCACTTTACCAACATTGTCAATAGTTTTCAGGAAAAATTTTTCACTATTCGTAAAGAAGGTTGCTTTATTTTCCTGAAGAGCTACCGGACAACACTATCGACTTCTGCGTCTTGATTCCGAGTAGAAGCTCCAGCGTATTGGTCTTTGGCACCAGCCGCACCTCGGAAATATGGCTTAGCAATGTTATTGCGACGACTGCCCTGGCAATTCCGGAGACCAGGAAGAGTGATAGTAACTGGTATCCCAGCAGAGGAGGTAAGCGTGACGCTATAAATCCGCCAAAGAGCGCGCCCAGGCATATACAGCTCCCGTTTATGGCATTGAACAGGGCAATATCCCGAGTCCGGTCCTTTGAAGCCGAGGCATCATACAGGAAGTTGGTGGTTGCCAGGTTAAACCCGGACCACGCAAACCCGGACAGTACCTGCGCTGCAATCAGATAGTAGACCTGGTGGCTTACCAGCCATGCCAGTGGAATCAGCGGGATGAGCAATGAGGTGACCTTTATGACCTTGATGTTGCCTGCAATATCCGTTCTTCTGCCCCAGAAGGTGAGGAAAGTCAGGGTGGCCACAGTGGCGGCAGAGGTGACCACAACGTAGTTGAGGTAGCTGAACCCGAGGTCTCTCAGCATGTATACCGCAAAAAAGGGTGAAGCCATGTACGTAGCAAAGTTGAACAAAGGAACGGTCATGGTGAATCTTCCCAGGCTGGTTGACCTCAAATCTTTTAGCGTGCTGCGCGGCCTCAGTTTCGGCGTATTATCCTGCGCCAGAGGAGGCTCATACATTCGAGTCAGGAAGTACCATGAGAGCATTCTGAAAAGCGCGGCGCCTCCGAAGATTATGGCAAAACCTGAAAATACGTCGGCATCGGCAAAATGAAGCAATGTCCCGCCGATGAAGAAAAAGGCCAGGGTGACCAGTCCGGTTATCCTGCCCCTGAAGCCGAAATATTTTCCCCGCATCCATGGCGGCACTAAATCTGCCATCATGCTGCCCCATGCCGGATTTCCGATGGTGCCAAAAACAGTCCCGAAGGTGAAAAAGGCTATCAGCCACCAGACTTTCCCGGCGGGGAAGAGGTAAGGCACCAGCAGGATAGGGAGCCACATCAAAGCTTGCATGAAAACGGCCGGCAGGATGAGTCCCTTGCGGTTGCCCACCCATTGAACCAAACGGGGCGCTGCAAGCTGTGACAAAGCCATAGCCAGGTTGGGAATGCTCGAAAGTAATCCGACCTGCGCGGTGGTAGCCCTAAGCGCCAGGGCAAAGGGGACCATGTAGTCCTGGGTAAGCCCTACCATAGCTGAAAAAGCGGAGCCATCGAAGATGCTGACTTTTAAGCTTCTCTGAACGAGTTTAGGGGTGAAATCCGCCACCTGCCAACCTCCGAATTGTCAAGACCTGAAATGAGAGTCCGAACCAGAATTTGCACACAAAGACGGAAGGGCCACTCTCAATAGAACAACCCTTCCGTCCCCGTAAACAAATGATTGTACTATTTGACTTTCTACTTCTTGGGCGCGGCAGGCTTTGCCGCCGTCTTGCGCGGTGCGCAAACCCGTTTCGGCGCGCAGCTTCGCTTGGCTGGGCGGACCTGTTTTTCTACCATTTTCCGGCTCATCTCCTGCTCTTTTATTTTCCCGTGCTGCCAAAGTGTGCTTGCAATTTTCCTGGAATTACGCTATAAAGATAAAGGTTTCTTTTAAGTTAAACATTCGCTAACCGCCAGCCATGATTAGATAAGCATGCATTGTATTTCATGTGTGATTTTAGTATATCGCCAATTGCGACCGCGTGTCAATTTTCTAAAACCACAATGATGTCCCTAAGTTACTCTAAACTTGGAGGTTAGTAGAATGTCGCCATGGACGTTTCTTACCAATCATGCAATGGTTTTGAGTTCGATAGCCAAGAATCCAACGATTACGGCGCGGGACGTAGCTGCGTCAATAGGTATCACTGAAAGGGCAGTGCGCAAAATAATCGCCGACCTGGAAGCGGAAGGGTACATCACCAAGAAGAAGGAAGGAAGGCGGGTTAAATACCGTATCAATGCTGACCTTTCACTACGCCATCACACCCACCAGGAAACAGAAGTGGGGAGCTTTCTAGAGGTGCTCGGTTGGAAGAGGAAACGGAAACGCACCAGGCAGACTGAACAGCAAGTCTCCTGATTTCTCAGAATATTAAAGAGCGCTAAGAGGAAAGAACCGAAGTGGCATGGCTCTTTTCTCTTTGCTGCTCCTTACGCAGGGCGTTCATCAGCTTGTCCCTTCGGTGCTCGAGCCTCTTCTCGTACTTGTTGATGTCGCGGGCTATTTCCAGGTAGAGTTCTTTACCTGGCCTGCTGTTGGACGTACTTGCAGAGCGGAGAAAAAATTCCTCTTCTTTCTCATGGATAGCCATTGCCGTGGTCAGGATTTCTATCATGTCAGAAACATCATTATGTTCGAACATCGCAGTCCCCCTCTTCAACCTTCCGAATAATTTATCCTCATGGATTCTACTCAGATGCCGGGGGCGCATCCCGGAGCTCGAACCATCAAAACCGGCACGCAGGATGAACGTAATATTCTGTCTGCCACACTGCCCCACACCCAGCGGCTGATGCCGGAGCGCCCGTGAGTAGCAATAACAATCAGGTCGATACCATTCTTCTGGGCATATTCAGGAAGCGCCTCGAATGGCTTTCCCCGAATGACGACAGTCTCCAACTTGACTCCGTTATATTTAAGACGGCGGGACAACTGGCCCAGGTAGTTTTCGGCTTCAGCGTAGGTGGCTGCCTCCATCTTATCAATATCTTTCTGGCTGATGTAGGCTCCCTCGCTGCTTACGATAGGCACAAACGGCTCAACGGCACGCACTAATGTTACCTCTTTCGCCCCACAGCCGTTGACAATAGATTCAACATCAGGAAGCACGCATTCAGCCAGTTCAGAACCGTCCAGTGGAACCATAATTTTCTGGTACATTTTGGTATCTCCTTTACGAAGTAAACGTCCTGCGGTCTCTGCCGCAGGGTTTAAATATACAGGGTTTCCAAAGGGACAGAGTCCCTTGGCCGCACGCAGAGCCTGCCCTGCCTGCCCGCCGTAGCCTTGTGCGTAGGCAGGAGCGAAGCCGAA
>JACPPQ010000169.1 GCA_016190925.1 Chloroflexota bacterium
CAAGTACCCTTCGGCTTCGCTCAGGGCAGGCTCAGGCAAGCTCTTTGCGAAAGGGAGACATCTCCCCTTTTGGGAAATGAGGGATTAGAATACAATTTGTATTAGATGGTTCTTTATCACGAATAAATAGATTTGCGACCCTCCCTCTTTAGAGGGTCCGAAAATTTATTTTGAGGAGGCTTGTGACGAAGAATCAGTCCTCTGCCCCCACCTGGATTCCAGCCTTCGCTGGAATGACAAATCTCATGATTTTCTTATTTTCGGACAGCCTCATGGTATTCCTTAAGAGGGACTTGCGCCCCTCTTTGACACCCAGTTTTCGAACAGCCTCCGCAGGGGCGGGTTCGAAACCCGCCCCTGCGAGATTATGCGCAATAAGGACGTTGCATATAGTTCATATTCAATCATCAGATTAGTATCGCAGGGAATTGTTAAGAACTCGTTAAGTTTGAGCTGGGACGGTAAAACTAAAACGGCTGCCCTTTCCCACTTCGCTCTGCACTTCAATCCTGCCGCCGTGGGCTTCGACCAGCCTGCGGGCAATAGTCAGTCCCAGTCCGTATCCGCCGGTCGACCTGGTGCGTGATTTGTCCACGCGGTAAAAACGCTCAAAGATGTTGCCCAGTTCCTCCGCCGGAATGCCTTCACCGGTATCGATAATGCTGACCATCACCCGGTTGTCCTGCTTGTCCGCGGATACCACCACACTGCCGCCATTTTCCGTGTGGGCAATGGCGTTGTCCAGGAGGTTCCCCAGGACCTGCTTTATCCGATGTGAATCGATATCTACCAGAGGCAAATTTTCAGGCAGGTTAATGGACAGGGCGACTCCTTTCACTATTGCCTGAGCCTTCTTGGTATCCACCGACTGCTTGATAACGTCACTGATGTCCTCTTTCTGGCAATCGAGCTTCAGGGCGCCAGCCTCGGCAAGGCTTAGCTCCTGGAGGTCATCTACCAGCCGCGATAAGAGAGCAGCTTCTTCATCCAGGGAGCGAATGGCCTCCACATCCGGTTTTACCACCCCGTCCCGGATTGCCTCAAGGTAGCCCCTTATATTTGATAGCGGGGTCCTCAACTCGTGCGCTACATCGGCCACCATGTTGCGCTGGAGCTTCTCGGCTCGTTCCAGGTTACCTGCCATAGAGTTGAAGGCCTGCGCCAACTCTCCCATTTCGCCCCTATCCTTGAGCATCACTCGGCGCGATAAATCACCCTGTCCCAGCTGTCTGGTAGCGAACACCAGTGCCTTGACCGGCGCCGAAATGCGGCGAGATAAAAAGAAGGTGAACAGTAGAGCAATGGCTACCGCCATAAGGGCGCCCCAGAGAAGAAAACGGCTTACCGATTGAGAAAGGCTCGCCGGTGACGGAAGCCCCGCCGATGACTGTGGGTTGATGTAGAGAATCCCGGGGGTAATTCCCTCTGGCGAAGAAGGCGCTCTGGGTAGATTGCTTCCGCCTGGACCAGGGAACAGCCTCAGCGCTGCGCTTCCTTCTGAAATAGGAGGCAGCCGTTTACCCGGTACGCTGCTGCTGTACTGCTGTCCCAGCAGCTTTCCGTCAGAATCGGCGACTACCTTGCCATTAGCATCGGTCAAGATAATCCGGTGTCCATAGAGATTGCCCCATTGCTCCACGGAGGGTTGTATTCCCTCCCAGCTTCCGCGTGCACGGTAATACCGGTACAGCTCGAATTCTACCCTGCTGAAACGCATCTGCTCGCTGCGCTCGCCGAACTGCTGGATTTCGCCTCCGGTGGTCCGGCTGACAAAAAAGGAGACAGCCCCTACTGCCACCAGCACTACTATAGCAAAGGCTACAAGAAGACGAAAACGAAAGCTATGTAGCATTTTGCACCTCGCAGAGCTTGTAGCCGGCCCCGTATACTGACTTGATATACCTCGGGCGGCTAGGGTCCGGCTCCAGCTTACGGCGCAGGTTGAGGATATGGACATCTATGGTGCGGTCAAACCCTTCGAAGTCATAGCCTAAAACCCTTTCGATGAGTTGGCTGCGGCTGAAAACCCTCTCCGGCTCCCTGGCAAGAACTCCAAGCAGCTTGAACTCAACAACAGTAAGATTTAAAGGTCTGCCTGCAAGCGATGCCTCGCGTTTAAAGAAGTTTATGATAAGCGTACCCTGCCTGAGCTCCGCAGGCCCGCGCTGTAACATTTCATCTGGCAGGCGTCTGAGGACGGCTCTCACTCTGGCTGCCAGTTCCCTGGGACTGAAAGGTTTGATAACGTAATCGTCAGCGCCGGTGTCCAGTCCTGCCAATCTGTCAGCTTCTGTTGTCCTGGCAGTGAGCATGATTATCGGAACGTCCGATTCGTTTCTGATGGTACGGCAAAGCTGCAGTCCATCCATGCCGGGCAGCATCAAGTCCAGGACAATAAGGTCGGGGTGGCCCTCGCGAGCCAGGCGTAACGCTTCCATGCCCTCATAGGCGGTAATCACCTTGTAGCCGTCACGGTTGAGATAGAGCTTCACCAGTTCCACCGTCTTGGCATCATCATCAACGACCAGGACTTTTTTGCCCACTGTTTCCGAACCTTTGTTAGAGCTTTCCTCTATATACTATAACGTAATTATTAAGAAA
>JACPPQ010000170.1 GCA_016190925.1 Chloroflexota bacterium
CCTAAAGCTAGTCTTTGAGATTGCTACGTCCGCCAAAGGCGGGTCTCGCAATGACGAATTATGTAATGGTCTTATAACTCAGGAATACTAGTCTACTGTCTCGTAAATGACCTGACAGATAACGTCACGCTACAGGGGAGAACCAGGGTGATAGTGAACATCATAGACTACCCCTCACCCCGTATCAAGTACCCTTCGGCTTCGCTCCTGCCTACGCACAAGGCTACGGCGGGCAGGCAGGGCAGGCTTTACATCTCTCCCGCAAGGGGAGAGAGACCACGTGAAAGTGATGGCCACCTCTTAGCCTGACAGGACACTAGCCCCCTCCGGCTTTGACCGTCTCTCTACCGCGTGAATTCACATCATGCGCACTCCGTGGCAGGAGAAAGATAGAAGGTATGGACATGAGCATAAGCAATGCCAGGGACAGCATGACCACGTAGAATGCCTGTTGAGCATTGCCGATGGTGTGGAGGAGCACTGTGGCGACTGCGACACCGATAGCGCCTCCCAGGTTGCGGAACATCCCTCTTAGCCCGGCAATGGTGGCCGCCTTATGAGGCATAAGTTCAAGACAGGCATTATTGGATGCCGGAGCAGCTATCCCCGCCCCTAAACCGCTCACTCCCATGACGAGCAGGAGCAACATGAGGGGACTGATATCCGGTCCGAGCACCCTGATTCCCCGAGCCTCGAAAGAGAGAAGAAAGAGAGAAAAAGAAATGAGCAGCGTACCTGTCAGGATAGGCTTGCGATAACCCCATTTCCCAAGATAGAAGCTGGTGATTGTCGAAAATACCATCATCATCACGGACCGTGGCGTGATGATAACGCCGCTCTCCAGGATGGTCATACCGTAGATTGATACCGCATATAGTGGAATCAAAGGATTTACGCCCATGACGCAGAAGCCCCAGGTCATGTTATAGATGTTTGCCGCCTTGAACGGCCTTCCCTTGAGCACCTCTAGCTCAACAATGGGCTCAATTGCTCGCTGCTCCTGCCGCCAGAAGGCGATAAAAAGGGCGATACTTAAGGCGAAGAGTGTGCCCACATAGGGCCAGGACACGCCGGAGAACCCGGAATCGCCACGGCCCATTTCCGTGAGCGCCAGGATAAAAACAAGCATGCCCCCGAAGAGCAGTCCCGCTCCTTTGAAGTCAAAAGTGATAGTCCGGCGTTTGCTATCACGTTGAAAGTATATCCACGACAGTACCAGCACGGTAACACTCAGAGGCACACTCAACCAGAAGACGGACCGCCATCCCAGAGATTGCACCATCAATCCGCCGACATTCGGCCCGACTACCATGCCAAAGGGAACGATGCTGCTAAAGAGACCTATATAGCGCTGCCTGGCCTCGGGGTAATGGTCAATGACAATGCCGGTAGCGGTCGGCATAAAGCCACCACCACCGAGACCTTGAATGACCCTTGCGGCAATCAGGAGGCCAATGTTAGGAGCTATGGCGCATAGAACCGAACCGATGGTAAAGAGGAGAGCACAGAGCATGAAGGTGCGTCTGCTGCCCAGGGCTTCACTTACCTTGCCAGCCAGAGGCATGACGGTAACGGATACCAGGTTGAAGGCATTCAGCACCCACCCGGCGAGTACCACCGAGGTGTTGAAATCTGAGACAAGGACCGGAAAGGCAACGGATACAGCGGAGAAACTGCTGGAATACAACAGCAATGAGAGTCCGATTATGGCAAAAACAAGGTATCTACGCATGGCTATGAATTATAGCACATCGGCGAGTTTTTAGAGTTTATTGAGTTGATTGCCTTTTACTCAATCATAGTTGCACCTGCAAAACTGAAAAAGTCATTGCGAGGCGCGATAGTGCCGAAGCAATCTCAGTGGTACATTTTATAACCAGGCGTTGAGATTGCTTCGCCTTCGGCTCGCAAAGACACTCTAGTAAGTGAACACTAAGATTGAGTATAACCGTTTATTGAGTGTGTGGAGTTTGGAGCTGTCCCGGGCGGCGCAAGAACATCAGCGCGGGGATGGATATGGCATACATCGATAGAAAGAGAAGGAACACCATCGAATAGCTCTGGTTGGCGTCGTAGATGAAGCCGCCGGTGAGAGGGCCGGCAGCAACGCCCATGCTCAGCGCGAAGGCCATCCCTCCGAAGATAGCGCCATAGGAAGCAAGTCCGAAGGTGCTGCTGATGAGCATCGCCATCGTGGGCAGCCAGCTACCGATGCCGAAACCCCAGATAACGGCAAACAGCCAGAGCATTGATAGCGGTGAATCCGCGCGGATAGACATGATTATCACGATACCGCTTACCTGGAACAGAAAGCCAATCAGAGTTGCAAACTTGGGGGATAAGCGGTCGCAGAGCCAGCCGAATATGAGCTTTGCAATCGCGCTTGTCAGGCCGACAACGCCGAGGGCGCCGGCAGCCGTAGCTGCCGGAAATCCGGTATCCTGGAGATAAGGCACCTGGTTCTGGATGACCCCGGCCTCGCTGAAGTTGCTGCTAAAAAAGGCGGCGGCCAGCATCCAGAATGCGGGAGTTCGAAGAGCCATTTTCAAAGTGATTCCCCTGGCGGAAACCGGCGCGCCGGCCACGGCAGGTTCCGGAGTTGATTTGCCGTCAGGTAAAAGCCCCCTGTCAGATGGACGGCCCTTCATCACAAACAGCGCAATTGGAATTACAATGACCCAGATGATTATGCCCAGAAATAGATACGCCGCGCGCCACCCTGAATCAGGAATAAGTTTCCCGCCCAGGAGGGGAGCCAGGGCAATGCCGCCTCCCCCAAAACCGACCGACATTATGCCGACGGCCATGCCCCGCCGTTTTTTGAACCATTTGGAAATCACCGCGCTCGATGGAATATAGCCCATTCCGCTCATTCCCGCGCCGAGAACAGCATAGATAACCCAGTACTGGTGGATGCTGTTCATCAGGCTGAGTAAGACGAACGCCGCGCCTGCGATTAAGGCGCCGGTGACCATAACCCTCCGTGGCTCGTAGCGGTCGACCAGCCTGCCCACCAGCAGGGAGGCGACTCCGTTGAATACATAATACAGGGAAAAGGAGAGCATTATCTCGCCGCGGTTCCAGCCCATCTCTGCCTGGAGCGGCTTGACGAAGAGGCTGAAGGCATACACGCCGGCTCCTGACTGAACGGTGGCTATCACGGCTGCGGCAATGGCTATCCAGTAGCCGAAAAACAGTTTATTTTTCCTGGTAACGGATTTCTCCAAATTGCTCCTGTTTGCTGTTGGCTATTAGCTGTTAGCTCTCCCCCCTCAGCCTCCCCCTTTTTTACGAACGACATCATTCCCTTTAGAGACTATCCACTCGCCTCAGGCGAGTCCCAACCTTTGGTAAGAAGAAAAGCAGGACGGGCGTGTCCGAGACCCGCCCCTACGACATTCTCTTTATTTCCCACGTCCGATAAGCTCTTCCGCCGAGCCAATGGTATCTGCGTCTATATCTACCTGCAACGGCACGAGCACGTGTGCCACCATCTCCCAGTAGGCTATGGAAAGCGTCAGTTCCACGATTTGCCTTTCGTCAAGGAAGCTTCGCAGCGCGTTGAAGGTAACGTCTGTCACGCCTTTATTCCGCAATACATCGTCGGTGTACTGGAGGACGGCGCGCTCCTCTGCATTGAACTCCTTCGAGGCCTTCCAGTGAGGAACTGCATCCGTTTGCTTCTGGGTGATGCCTACTTGCATAGCAATGGGGTAGTGCTGCGCCCATTCGTATTTTGCGCCGGTCACACTGGCGATTCTCAGTATGACGAGCTCACGTAACCTGGAAGGAAGCTCGGCTTTAGCCACAAGAGCACCTCCCAGCCGGATGAAATTGAGCATCGGGTGAGGACTGTGCGCCAGCACACGGTAAAGGTTGATAATTTTTGCCCCGTTGGCCTCCATCCTGGTGAAAATTTCTCCTGCATCGGGGGATGCATCTTCTTTCTGGAGCAACCGGACGCGCGCCATCTGTAACCTCCTGGAACTTAAAAGTCAAAAATCAAATCTCAAAACCACAACGCAAAACTCAAAACTTGAAAAATGTAATTGCGGTCTTAATTCTACTCCGAGGGGACGTATGAGGGCAAACCGAGAGAGTTTGTTGAGTCTGTTAGGTGAGAGGCTAAAACGTCGTTGCGAGCGCAGCGAAGCAAGCCGTCCCTGTATACCGAGGTGATGTTACCATTCGGTGCTCTTGTCCCGTTTGGCATTCAGCGCTCTTGTCCTGCTTTTAGCCAGGGCACCCCAATTGGTATTCCATAGTTTCATGATTATCCTTTATCAAGCGATGGTCAACCCCGGGGTGTTTGCCATTCCATGCGTATCCCAAGGTATAGATTGAAAGTTCGAGTCCAGTACCGCCCAGTTGTACCAGTCATGAATTGTATACTTTAGCGGGATCCCAGTATCCTTTCAGAACTCCACATAACGAAGAACTTGAGGTTCTATTCTGATTACAATACAATAAGGGCACAGTTAGAGGGGGCCTGATATGGAAAACAGGATCGATTCCTTGGACTTTGAAGATTACAGTAATAGGTGGGTTAGCTATTTCGATTTACTGGGTTTCAGTGAATTGGTAAATTCGGGGAAGTATTTTGATGTAATAGAGCCTTATACAAAAGCTATCAAAGAGTTCAAAGAAGCGTCCGGATTGGAGCACGTTGAAACAACATGGTTTTCGGATACATTTGTTTTGTATTCTACAGACGACAGTAATGATTCCTTTGTTTCTGTTGAAGCAAAGTCCCGGGCGTTCGTTTATAGTCTTGTCTGCCGTGGAATACCCCTTCGCGGTGCCATGGCTTACGGCAATTTCTATGCCAATAGACAATATAGTGTCTTTTTTGGGCCAGCATTTATCGAGGCGTATATTTACGGGGAACTCCAGGACTGGGTTGGTTTTGTCTTAACTCCGTCGGCCATCAAGCAAATGGAAAGTATAGGTTTACCTGCTGATGAAAGGTTGAATTATGCATATTGGGATATCCCTTGCAAATCATTAGAGCCAGAACGAACGACTCGCTTGCCAGCCTATATTATTGGAGGGAATTTACGATTAAACGGTAGAAACCTCGCTCTGGATAAATTGAAGCAACTTAAGAGATCTTTACTGGGTGGTGGCGACAGTGAGTTTACAAGTAGGTATGAAAATACCATACGTTTCGTTGAAGCTAATGAGAGGTACTCTCCGTAGAAAATTCGAATAACATGCTGGTCATAGCCTGAACGCTAACTCAAACGTCTTGGTTCTGCGTATTGTACAGTACCGCCCAGTTTCATTGTAGTGAACTTTCTGTGATATTTCTATTTACATTTAGCATACACACTTTGCCATTTTCCCCCATCACCCGTAATCTTCATATATAGAACAACTCGCTCAAAATAAACTCAGGAGAGCATTTGATAAGAGGTAATTATCAAGCTACAATTGTGGTATGAATCAGCTGTTAGACTTGCCCCGAGTGTGTTTTGTTCTAATGGAATAAGCCAAAGATAAAGCAATCCGGGCCACAAATGAAAAGATTGGGAGGTAATCAGAGTGAATGCAAAGAATATAGATGATGCAGAGAGAGAATACACAGAAGCTCAAAAGAAGTATGACGCTAAATTTGATGAATACAAGGGCATACAGTTATACCAGGGCAACTAATGCAAATCAAACCATCAACGCCAGAACAGGAAGCTGAATTAGAAGAACTCAAGAAAGACGCAGAAAAGAAACGCGAGACCTTCGAGAAGTTTTTGAGGTGAAGCCATGAATATCGATGAAACACTATTTTTCGAGACTGATGGGGCGTGTGCTTACTGTGGTATCAAAGACAGTCGCGTTCTCACGATTCATCACATTGAGAAATGTAAACTAAAGGATGAATCATACGGTAACAAGATTGTGCTATGCCATAATTGTCATGTCCTTCATAACCAAAAGAAAAGTCCTACGAATAAAGAGATAACGGCTATAAAGAAAAGGCTAATATATAAAACGCTAACTCAGCAAGGAGCCAATGCACTAAAAGAAGCTTACAGAAAAAAGTGTGTTTTAGCTTCTCCCTATTTGGTAAATCATATCGTTGAGATGCAACTACTAGAAGAAAGAGAAATAGTGATGGAAATTGGGGAAGAAGATGATATTAATCTGGAAGGCACCCGCGTGGCCTCGTTGGTGACTTACGAGTTGACCCCAAAAGGTAGGCAATTCGTTAAGAAATGGGGGTTAGCATAAAAGAGGTGAAGCCATGAAGAAGAAAATACCATCACAAAGAATGCAAGAAATGGTGAATCGCATTGTCGCATGGGGAGGTGACGGTACTGAAAGAGGTATAAACATATATTTTGCCTCTAGGCTCGAAAGGCTAACCGTAGCCTTATTTACGTTTACTGCTGTACTAGTTGTCCTAACTATATTGCAACTATATCTGGTGATAATGCAGCTGGTGAGTCAATGAAAGCAGCTATCGCCGGTAAGTCCTAGATGGGAGGAATGGGCTACAAGGGTCGAACTACCCCATAGTCATAGACCAAACGCCAATTCAAACGTTTTGGTTCTGCGTATTAGGCAGTACCGCCCGCTTTTGTGCTACTTTTGCTCTACAAAGGTTCTACTTTTGTTTACATTAAGTGGACACAGTTTGTTATTTTTCCCTACCTAGAACTACCCAACATTCTAAACAACAAGTGTCGGATAAAGTCTTTTCAATAACCTTCCCATGGTCTTCGCAAAAGGAATACCTCAATTAACACCGGGTACATCTACATGATTTCGCCAGTGTTGGTCACGACTGCACGATTCAAGTAAAAGTGTAACCATGAACAACTACGCAAGCTTATCTTGCATGGAGACCAGGTGACGCTGCCTATGATTCCCTGACAAACTCTGCCAGACCTAAATCCTTGAGCCGTTTGCTTGAAGGCTTGCCCGTTTTCAAGTCCCAGTTCATCGCCTGGTAGAACTCCCCAGCCATAGTTTCAAGGTCTGTCGCACCGGTAACCCGGCCGGGCAGGGCAAGGTTTATCGCGTTGATTCCCTCCCTGACGTTGAAGAGCTGGCGCACGCAGGCAATGCGTTCTCCGGCGATTAGAAGCCCTTTGAGGTCAAATTCCCACCCTGTTACTGCACTCAGTAAGTCCGGCAAAGCGCTGGCATCCATGCTATTGTAGCCAAACATACACACGCCGGCAGCGTTAATGGTATGCATCATCGTTCTGGCCACTTTATGAGCCGCTCCGTGTCCGGTACAAGACCTGTGGTTGAATGGCGGCATGGGAAGTCCCCGAGGCACCCAGCCCTCGTGCCCCTGTGTATGCCGTCCGGGGGTGGCATCCGTCCGGTAAACGGTGCCGAAGCCCGCCCATCTTTTCGGGTCGTGCATCGGCACTTCCTGACCTTGAATATGCATGGCGAACCTATCTGAACCACGCCCGATGCGCTCAGCCGCACGCTTGACCCCATCTGCCAGCACGTCCCCAAAACCCTCACGGTTCGCCATTTTCAAAAGGAGTTTCACAATTGTCTTATGGTTGCCCCAGTTGAGCTGAAGCCCTTCAGCTTCACTTCGGCTTATGATGCCGTTCTCATAGCATTCGATGGCGAAAGCAATCGTAGCACCCGCCGAGATAGTGTCCAGCCCGTAGCGATTGCAGATGTCGTTAAGCTGGATAATTGAGGGCAGATTATTGTTCAGGCACATAGGACCAAAAGCAACGAGGGTCTCGTATTCAGGCTTGTGGACGCCGGCTTCCCAATGATAGTTACCGTTTCCCGCTTTCATCAGGCCACCGCAGCGTAGAGGACAGCGCCAGCAGCCATACTTTCGGGCTTCCAGGGCGATGACCGCTGGGCCACTTATAGCCGCGCCATCGGTAAAATCTCCTGCAGTGCCACCCCAGTTCTTGACCGGAGCATCTCCTACTGTGATAGAATGAGCCGTCCCGCTGCAGGTGCCATATCTTCTAAAATTGTCGGCGGGCCCGCCTAGTGTGGCTATGTACTGCCGGGCCAGTTCGAGTGCATGGTCAGGTTCAGCCACATCGAGGACGGGCTTACCCCGGACGACTATAGCCTTGAGCCGCTTGGAGCCCATGACTGCTCCGAGGCCGGAGCGCGCCGCCGCCCGCCCACAACCAGTTATGATGCACGAGATGAGAGATAGTTTCTCCCCTGAGGGACCGATGCAGGTAACCCGTGACCGGTCGCCGTACTCGGAGCGGAGCGTCTTCTCAGTCTCGTGGGTGTCTTTTCCCCACAGGTGAGTGGCATCCTCTAAGGAAGGTATACCGCTGTCGATAAGCAAATATACGGGCTTTGCCGCAATCCCGCGGAAGAGTATTCCATCATAGCCGGCAAATTTGAGGTATGGCCCGAACTCGCCCCCGGAGTTAGCGTCTCCCCAGGTCATGGTCAACGGAGACCTCCCCACGACCGTGTAACGATTGCCAAATGGGGCAATGGTGCCTGTAAGCGGGCCGGTGAAAAAGCCAAGATAGTTATCGGGGCCGAGAGGGTCCGTTCCCGGGATCATTCGCTCCAGGAGCAACCGTGCCCCGACTCCGTAGCCGCCAATGAAGTCATGCAGCAGGTCTTCGGGAAGCTTCTCGGTGGCAATGCCGCCGGTGGAAAGGTCGATAACCAGCAGCTTCCCCAAATACCCATTGCGCATAGGCTTCAACTGGCCGATTTCGTGTTTCACGACTGCCATCTAACAAACCTCTCCATCAACGCGTACACAACGTTTTCGTCAAGCCCCTTCTCGCCATCCTGCCCCAGCCGGGCCATAGTCCGCTCGACTTCCTCGCTCAGGTCGGGGTCATTCAAGTCATCAAGCCTGCGATACATGCTCAGCCTCCTGCCCATCCGAAAAATGGCCCGTTCGACAGGGGTGAGGTCTTGAAATCTGTCAATTGCCGCCAGCATTCGGTCCCTGTCAACGGGCAGCCAGCCCTCGATTTCCGGGAGCAGGTCAGTAACGTGGTCGCTGACCAGTTTCGAATGGCAGCTAAGGTTCTCAATGAATAACTTTTCCTCTTCGATAATCTGCTCATCTGACGACCTCACGAAACTGCCGGACTCCACTTCCCTGTTTAGGGTCATGTCCTTAGTAATGGCTAGAGTACGCAGGCGGATATACTCCGGGTTGACCTCATTGATAACTCTGGCTGTCTCGGTGGCGTGGTCTTGCCACATTTTGACTCCACCCAGCCCCAGCACCACGTACACGCACAACGAAATGCCGGAGGCTGCCACATTCTTGCCTCCCCTAATATGGTCGGCGGCAGTGGCACCCTTGTTCATGAGTGACAACAGAGGGTCGTAGCCGGATTCCAGTCCGATGTGAATTCGAGATAGCCCGGCCTCGCGCAGCCGGGTTAGTTCCTCGACGCTGCGCCTGGCAGCAGTCTTGGACCTGCCATACATGGTTACGCGGATAATGCTTGGCAAGGTTTCTTTCAGGAATGTGATGACCTTCACCAGGTCGTCAACCGGCATAATCAGCGTGTTGGCATCCTGCAGAAATGCGGTTTTGCCTCCTGCATACAGCCAGTTCGCCACGGTACGCACTGGCTGGCTCAATTCACCGGCAAAGGCAGCCTCAGTTCCGCCTGGCCAGCCAGTGCAGTCCAGAATCCTGTCCTGAACCGCTTTCGCCGCCAGTATGTCCTGCTTGACCTCTTCCACTGACCTGAGCTCGAACTTCTGGTCCTTGTAGGCGCGACAGAACTTGCAGCGGTTCCAGGGGCAGTTCCGGGTCACTCTGATGGGCAGGGAGTGCGCCTCACTTGGTGGGCGAATAGGCCCCAGTTCGAACTCCAAATTCATCCGCTCCCAGGCCGTCGTTGTCTAATAGAGTCTGGTCAAGCTCCAACCCGAACAGGTCTATAATTGCCTCCTCAACCTCGCCCACCGAAGCGCCCCATGGCACGTAGGCAGCATTGCCTTCAATCGCGTGTCCATCGTCAACCACGCAGCACCTGCACAGACAGGGCCCAGAAGTACCAGCGAGCATCTTCTTCGGGCATAGCTCCATGTACGCCGGCTTCTGTCCATAAAGAAAGGTGAAAATCCTCACTGATAGCTCACAGCCAATTAGGGTTATCTCATTCACGGGCACTTTCAAGCCGGGTATCTGGTCGAGATAGAAGGCGTTATCAACACTTTCTAGGCCGGCTAAAGCCGACGCATAACAGGGGAACATTACGTATTTTGTGTCTCTTGTCCGGGCCAGTTCGTTCAGGTCCATGACCTTCGGGACAATCCTGATAGGCTTCCTGATTCTTCCAGTGGCAAGGGCGGCCTCGGCAAGTTCCACAATCTTGGGAGGGTTGGGTGGCACCACGTCCCAGACGACGAGCGGCACGGTCCTTTCCTGGTGGACGAAGGATATGTGCTCGAATTTGCCCTTTACTACCAGGGCGTCCTTAGCCGCCTCTTCCGCCAGTCTTACCATCACGCCGACATTTTGCACATCCACATCCGACTTTTCCAGATATGCCGTGTCCCTGGGCATGGATATGATTTCCAGACTTTTAATCTTCTGGAACAGTCCTTGCTCACCGGCTTTGCGCACCTTTACCACCGCCCACTCCGGCCCGTTGTTGAGCACCATGTAGTTGGTGTTTATGTAGGCCAATTTGCCGAGAGCCGTCTCCATAATGTTCCTCTTCGTCAAGGAGAAGGTGACTTTTTTTAGACTGACCTCGCGGCAATGTCTAGGTATCATGCTTCACCTCCGCCGTCGCCAGGTCGGCCCTGCCAGCGGCCAGCATCCTTTCGATGGGGAGCCTCGCTTTATCAATAACATCACGAGCCAGGCTGACCGCTGGTGACAGCGTTTCCAGGGTATTCAGGACGTTCTCCAGCTTTACTTTCTTCTGCGTCCGGCAGTAGGCTTTCTCGACAGCATAGAATTCTTTATCAGGGTTATCCTCAACCATCCTGTTGACCACCTCAAGTTCGGTGGCGACGATGAATTCCCTGTCCTTAGAGCTTGCTGCGAGCGTTATCATACCACCAGTTGAGAGCACCATATCGGCCATTTCGACTACTTCTGGTTTGCATTCCGGATGTACAATAATTCTGGCAGCCGGGTGCACCTGGGCTAAACTAAGAACGTCTTGCTTTTGTATCATATTATGTACTGAGCAGAAGCCCGACCATATCAGTATGGTTTTCTCCGGCACCATCTTCCTGACATAGTCCCCGAGGTTCTGGTCAGGGACGAAGATGACTTCTTCGGCCTCCAATGACCTAACTATTTTGACAGCATTGGCTGAGGCGCAACAAACATCCATTTCGCACTTGCATTCGGCTGTTGTGTTGATGTAGCCGACCACCTTGGCGTACGGATGGTTCTTTTTCAAAGTCCTCAACTCTTCCGGCGTAATCATTGCGGCCATGGGGCACTTAGCCTTATCATTTGCATACAGGACGGTCTTGTGTGGAGCCAGGATTTTTGCAGTTTCAACCATGAAGTCAGGGCCGCAGAAGACGATGACCGGTTGCTCCGCATCCCTGGCAATCATTGATAGCGAAAGCGTGTCGCCGACGTAGTCAGCGACAAACTGAATTTCTGGACTCTGGTAGTTATGGGCCAGAATGACAGCATTTCTCTCTTTTTTCAGGGCGAGGATTTTCTCAACCGCCCTTAAATCGGGTATATCTTCATCCACTAGCTCTGGGTTAATCCCTCTGCAATCCACGTTTTGCGACTCCTTCTAAAAAGTATAGCTTTCAGTGGTAACCGGTACCCTTTTGAGACTTCTGGTCTGCTAATGGGGCCAGGTCCAATCCCTCCAGGCTCAGTTTCTTCATCACCAGTCCCTTCAGCGTGATGAAGAGTGGATTCCCGCTCCGCTTAGCTGTGTCAAAGGCTGCCTTAGCCATATAGACCGGAACCCCGGCTTGGGTATCAACCTTCACGAATTCAGCACCAGGGCTTTCACCATCAACCATGACGACATTGGCATATGGTATGCAGGTGCCGGATTCGCCTTCGCCGCACCCTCCGCCGCCACCTCCACCGCTGCAGCCGCCGCTTGACTCGCCACCCGACCTGAAGCCCAGGTTTACCAGGACCGTGGGGTTTGTCAACCTTCTCGTCTTGATGAATGTCAAAGCCTTCTCGGTGAACTGGATATTCAAACCTTTTCCGGATGAACCCATTTACTTCTCCTTCCCGTGTTGAGACCCACTCTCGCTTTATCAGAATTCTCTTGCAACCATTTGGTCTCCCTTACTCAGTTCACCCAATTCTGCTAGACAAAGCTTATACCAGCATTAAGAAAGGCTGAATTCCAGATTAGAGTTTGCCGCAGTTGGTTGCTGCTTCCGGTAATCGCGAAGATGGTGGGCAACGAGACTTGAAGGGAAGCTGTCAAATCCGGCCGCAACCGGGGTATGCGTCGTGAAGACGTTTCCGGCCCGCGTGGCACACAGCGCTACATCAAAGGGTTCCCCTGTCCGCTGCATAAAATCACGGGCACGTTCAAGCGCCGCAAACGCCGCATGTCCCTCGTTGAGATGGCATACTTCAGCCTCGATACCCAGTGCCCTGAGCATTCGCCAGCCACTGATGCCAAGCACCATCTCCTGCATCAGCCGGATTTCAGGCCGGTCAGGATAGAGCTTGCCGGTGATGCCCCTGTCGAAAGGATTGTTAAGCGGGTCATTGCTGTCGAGAAGATACAGGCTGATCCGTCCGATGATCTGTGCCTGCCATACCCGGAGCCAGAGCTTACGCCCCGGAAACTCCAGAGGAATCCTGAGCCACCCGTCGGTGGCATCGGTAATGGGACAAATAGGCAGATTAGCAGGGTCGTTATAAGGATAGGCTTCCATTTGCCAGCCATGCCCGTTAAATGCCTGGCGGAAATAGCCTTCCTGGTAGAGAAGGCCAACTCCAACAAGAGGCACTGCCAAATGGTGCGTACATCAAATGATTGAAGGCACGCGTGACCATTTCGCTAAGAAAGTGCATAATGTCATTGAGTAATGAAAAGGACAAAATTGTGAATGAAGTAGAAGAATACTACTCCCTCACCAAGAAAGTGTGGGACATATTGGCCCCTTTCTATGACATTGGGGTCATACCCCTCTCGAAATTGAGGGACAAGGTAGTGGATTTCGCCAATCCCGTAAGAGGTTCAAGAGTTCTTGATGTTGCCACTGGAACGGGTAAACAGGCTTTTGCCTTTGCGGAGAAGGGCTATGATGTTACCGGCGTAGACCTATCCGAAGCCATGTTAAGAGTGGCCAAGAAGAACAACAAGTATTCAAATGCCAGGTTCCAGGTCGCTGATGCCACAAAACTGCCCTTCGAGGACAGGACTTTCGATATTTCCTGCATCTCCTTTGCCCTACATGACATGCCTTCGACCATACAGGAGAAGGTACTGAAAGAGATAGGCCGGGTCACTAATCTGGAAGGAACAATAGTGATTGTAGACTACGCCCTGCCTAAAAACAAGATGGGGAGGTTTCTGGTCTACCGTTTTGTCCGGCTCTACGAAGCCAAGTACTATGAAAAGTTTATAAAGTCCGACCTGAAAGCACTCCTCAGGAAATCGGGTATTAAGGTCAAGAAGGAACAGCGTGTATTGCTGGGCGCAGGAAGAATCCTGAAGGGAATAAAAGTAGGTGACCAAGCCAACTGAAACCGGTATAGTATTCGTTAGGCCGATTCGCTAGGGGTCAACGATGTACTCATGAGTAAGGAAACAGCATGATTGCAGTCTATGTCATCATCGGCATCTTAGTTATCCTGGTAGTCGTCTTTATTGTAATATATAACCGTCTTGTCAACGTGCACAACCAGATGAAGAATTCCTGGGCGCAGGTAGATGTCCAGCTAAAACGGCGACACGACTTGATTCCCAACCTGGTGGAAACGGTTGAGGGTTACATGCGGCATGAACGGCAAACGCTGGAATCGGTAACCAAAGCCCGCAATCTGGCACAAGCTTCTGCCGGAGCGAGTGTTGCTGATAGGGCTAAGGCTGAAGGTGAACTTAGTAGTGCCCTGGCCCGTCTACTCGTTGTGGTGGAGAATTACCCTGATTTGAAAGCCAACCAGAATTTTCTGGGGCTGCAACAGGAATTGACCACGACGGAAAATAATATAAGTTCGGCGCGACAGAGCTACAATGACATGGTCCGGATGTGCAATAACCTGTACCAGATGTTCCCGTCCAATATAGTAGCCCGTATTTCCGGTTACCGGACTGAAGAGTTCTTTGAGGTTAAAACAACTGAGGAAAGAGAAGCGCGGAAGGTCAGTTTCGCCTAGAGATTATTTATGGAGGAAATCATGACTTTCGCTCTATTCTTGTTGATAATCTACGGAGTATACGGATTAGCTATCTTCGGGGCTATTATGGCTCTCCGGAAGGCCGGGGTTTTGCCTGATGCAAGAGTTGTTATCAGCTTCCTGTTACTGGGGATTGCTGTTGGATTTGTCTCCTACTCAATGTGGCCGAACGATATTGGCATGATCTTCAACATTCCGGGTGCGCTGCTAGGGGACAGGGTGTACCAGTGGTCAATCCTCCTTATCGGTGACCCCAGTTCGTCTCAGGCACACTTCACCATTCTCTGGATTCTGAGAATTCCACAGATCCGTGTTGTCTCATCGATTGTAGCTTGGGGTACAATAGGTTTCCTGGCCCAATTTGTATACGACAGGATAGCAGCCCTCGCGCGTTCCCACAAGACGTATTAATATATAAAGAAAGAGGTTTCTAGAGGTGCCTAACGCTACCGGGCTATTACCTTATGACGTTTTCCAATGGAGTAATCGAAAGGACTATTCAGGGGCAGGTCTATGAAAGACAAAGCCACCGAAGTCGCCATGAAACGGTATGACCGCAGGGCCTTCGTCTATGATTTTATGGAAGGGTTTGGGGAAAGGTGGCGCTTCGGCAGGTGGCGAAAAATGCAATGGAACAAGGTGGAAGGCAGAAACATCCTGGAGGTTGGCGTCGGCACGGGGAAGAACTTCCCCTATTATCCCGCAGGCGCTGAAATAACCGCCATCGACTTCAGTGATAAGATGCTGGCACGCGCCCGCAGCAAAGCCCAGAAACAAGGCGTAAAAGTCCGCCTGCTGCAGATGGATGCGCAGAAGCTAGAATTTGCCGACAACAGCTTTGACACTGTGGTGGGGACTTTTGTTTTCTGCTCTGTTCCCGACCCGGTTCTTGGGCTCAAGGAAGTTGAACGGGTGGTCAAGCCCGGCGGGAAGGTGCTCTTGCTTGAGCATGTCCTGGCTGCGAACAGGACTCTTGCCTCTTTGATGAACCTGGTTAATCCGGTTGTCGTGCGGGTCATGGGAGCGAATATCAACCGCCGGACAGTGGAGAACGTTGCCCGGGCGAGTTTGACTGTGGAGCATGTAACCGACCTCGCGGCAGGAATATTCAAGCTAATTGAGGCGAGGAAAAGGTGACAGGATGTTCTGTAACTAAGAAGCTTCACCCTCGATAAGCCCGCAGACTGCTCCCGAAGCAGCCCCCACACTCTCGAATTGCCGGTATCTCTCCTGCAACTCATCCCGAAAAGCAATCATTTTCTGAATTCGGCTATTCAACTCATCGAGGTGCATCTTTGTTAGTTTCTTTACTTCCTCGCAGGGCATGGTAACGAGACTTTTGATTTCTTCAAGGGAAAACCCAAAACGCTTTGCTTTCAGAATGAATATCAAACGTTCCTCGTGCTCTTTCGAGTAGACCCGGTAGCCATTGTCAGCCCTGAACAGTGCCGGAAGCAGTCCCAAACGCTCGTAGTACCGAATCGTGTGAGGCGGAATGCCCAGTTGGTGGCTTAATTTGCCTATGAGTAGCGAACTTTCCATTGCACTTCCCCCAACATGCTTCAGCCCTGCCCGATGCCAGCTTTGCGCAGCGCCTCACGAGAAACCGGTGTTTGCGGAACGCAGCAATCAATCAGTTTGCCATCAACAACCACAGCAGGGACGCGATAGATTTCGTACTTCGCCGCCTTCTCGCGGCACTCGTTGGTGGCGCAGCCTTCGCGAAGGTCGTAGACTGTTACTTCACACTTTTCACAGGCTAGCTCGCGCACCATCTTCACAGCTTCATCGCACAGCGGACAGCCGGCGGTGAAGACCTCAACACTTCGATTTGCCATTTTCGTAACCTCCTTCTCTTATTCTCTAAAGTTATTATAAACCTTCCAGTTGACTTTAATGTCAAGGGATAATAAAGTCTTTTTTAGCGGATGAATATTTAGAAATCAAGCCTCACCCGAGCGTCTTCGGGTGTTATGCCTTTGTACCTGCTTTTGGCACCTCAACCTGTTGAGGAATAGTGCAGCAACTCCGGTTGATAGCCTGCACCCGCAGGTGCAGCGCCCAGCCAAGTAAGGCCAGAGAGGCAATCCCGATGTAGAGCTGGGCCGGAGCGAAGTAGGTGAGAGCACCGGAAGTACCCAGCAGCAATAACACCAGCTTATTGCAGATGGGGCAGCCGACTGCCAGGAAGGAAAGAAACCCTCCGGATGCGGCTCTACCGCTCGCGTTGGCCTTCGCTGACAGGGTAAAAGTGCCGGCGACCAGTCCCGCCAGAAGCCCTGTTGCCACCCAGATAACGTAGTCCTGCGTTCGGACCGGTGTCTGCCGAACAAAGAATGGATTATCAATAATGGCGGTTGGGATTCCTATCAGGGTCAGAGTAATTATACCGCCGATGGTGGCGATGAGCCAGCCCCGCAGACCGAGGAGTTGAAAAACAGACCCCCACGAGCGGAACGATTCCATTACCTGCCATCTCCCCAAAGCCATCACCTGAAGCCGCCTTCGCCAAAATCCTTTAGTTCTTTCTCAAGTTGCTTACGATATTTCTCGTCACTGGCAACTTCCTGGGTCGGGGCAGTCGGCTCGGAAGAGGATTCATGCTCCCTTCGTGCCCATTTCCTGATTACAAACACGAGTATTATGCCGCCAACTACTATCCCGGTAATTGGGGCAAGCCAGGCAATCAGGCTAAAACCTGATTTAGCCGGAGCCGCCAGCACTCCCTCTCCGTATCGCTCTACGAAGAACTGCAGAATTTGCTCTTTAGTCTCGCCCTGTTCCAGCTTCTCCCTGACAACCGCGCGCATTTGCGCCGACAGCTCGCTCTGGGACTGGTCGATGGTTTGCCCCGGACATAACGGGCACATCAGGCTCCGATATACGTCCTGCGCCTTCTCATCTAATGACAGTGTTCGCTCTGGCGCGGAACAACCACCGAGAATTACCAGCAGGATTGCCACCAAGAGGCTTAATAACAAAAATCTCAGCTTTTTCATTGTCTCTTTTAAGCCTGACTGGATGCTACCGGTATCCACTTCCAAACGTTACCTTTTGCTTCACTTTAATAGAAGAATCTGTAATATAGCTTTTGTGCCCATAGGCTGAGGAAGAAGAAACGGTTGCTAATGAACAGTAGCCCCATAAAGATTAGCACTCCACCGCCAAGAAAGTTAAAAACCCGGCGATGGACTTGCACCCAGCGCAAGGCCCCGAGAGCACGACCAAAGAAAGCACCCGTGAGGATAAAGGCCAGTCCCAATCCCAGGGAATAGACCAGCAATAGCATGGTACCCTGCCACACCGTCTCTACCGTGCTGGCGAAAAATAGGATGGATGCCAGGACGGGGCCCACGCAGGGAAGCCAGCCCAGACCGAACGCCATGCCCAGCGGAATTCCGCCCAGCATACCCAGCCCCTGGGTCTTCGGATGAAAACGTACCTCTCGTGCCAGTAACTTTACGGGTATGATGTCCATTATCAGGATGCCCATAAGTACCATCACACCACCGGCCATCAGTGTCAACTCGCGGCGGTAAGCCTCGGCCAGCGCGCCGAGCAAGGATGCCGATGTCCCCAGGCCTACAAATACCATAGTGAAGCCCAAAACAAATAGTGCCGATGATAGCATAATGCGGCCAAGCTGGGAGACACTCAGCCTTCCCAGATTGTCAACGGATACTCCGGATACATACGAAAGATATCCCGGGATGAGGGGCGCGACACAGGGTGACAAAAAAGAGATAAGCCCGGCCAGGAAGGCGAAGCCAAACCCTACCATTGGAACGGGGTCCGTCACCGCAGCAGGTCCTCTATCCTGGATACCAGGATTCTTTCGTTTATTGCGCCCACCCAGCGGCTGACGATGAGTCCTTCCCGGTTGACGAAGAAAGTGACTGGAATGCCTCCTACCCCGTAGTCAATGGTTATCCTGCCACCGATGTCCGGACCGTTAGGGTAAGTTATGCCGAATTCCTTGATGTAAGCCCGGGCGTCCGCTTCCGCATCCTGAATATCCACCCCGATGAAGGTCACGCCCTTATCCTGGTAACGCCGCCACACCTCCTCCAGGATAGGCGCCTCTTCCCGGCAAGGAGGGCACCAGGA
>JACPPQ010000173.1 GCA_016190925.1 Chloroflexota bacterium
GGGTGAACCCGTACGTGATACGAGCCTGTCTCATAATTCAACAAAAACGCGGGGAAAAGATAAAAATCAACGGCTCACAGGCACGGAGGCCCCGTATCAAGTACGGGGCAAGCTCTGTGCCACCGGAAGAAAATGGGGTAAAAAATACTATTCTGAGACAGGCTCGATACGGGAGCGGGACTACTCGTTGCATGAAGTGGATTCTCCGCCCCGTATCATGTACGGGGCAAGCTCTGCGCGGAGAATGACAACAATACAAGCGGATTGGTATAATGATGTAGCTTCTAAGGACAATATATGGCTAAGACTAACGAAACACAATCTCTACCCTATCGCAGAATAGTGCTCAAGTTCGGCACCAGCCTGCTCACCAACGGCAGCGACCACCTGGACCAGGAGGCGATGGCCGGCCTGGCGGTGCAGGTGGCAGGATTGCACAAACAGGGCACAGAACTCGTCATTGTCTCTTCGGGAGCGATAGCCTCAGGCAGATACAAGCTGGGAATGCCAAAGAAGGTCAGGGGTGTTCCCCACAAACAGGTGCTGGCGGCCGTGGGGCAAAGTCGCCTGATGTACGTTTACGAGCAAATGTTCGACCGCCATGATATTACGGTGGCGCAGGCGCTGCTCACCAGGGCCGACCTGACGGACCGCGCGGGCTACCTCAACGCCCGCAATACCCTGCTGGCCTTGCTCGACATGCGCGTGCTGTGCATCGTCAATGAGAACGACGTGGTAGCAGTCGAGGAGCTTCAAGGCTCGCGGTTCGGAGATAACGATAATCTCTCGGCTATGGTAGCCAATCTGGTAGATGCCGACCTGCTCCTGATTCTTACCGACATCGACGGGCTGTACACGGCAGACCCCCGAAAAAATCCGGGAGCCACCCTCATCGCACAGGTAGACAGAATAGATGCTGAAGTCGAGAGGCTGGCTGCGGATACATCCGGCAAGCTGGGCACCGGGGGGATGCTCACCAAGCTCCAGGCTGCCAGAATGGCCACCGCCTGCGGCATAACGGTAGTCATCGCCGACGGCAAGGAGCGGGACGTTATCCCGAGACTTGCGGCAGGCGAAGCAATCGGCACGCGATTCTTGCCTGTTACCAGCAAGAGGGAGAGTCGCGAGCGCTGGATGCTCAGCGGCCTGTGCACACGAGGGAGACTGGTAGTGGACACGGGGGCAGCAGCAGCGTTGAAAACGCATAAGAGCAGTCTTCTGGCGGCAGGAATCGAGCAGGTGGGAGGCGAGTTCCAGCGCGGGGACATCGTCAACATCCACGACCCGGAGGGAAACCGTATCGCTTGCGGCATCACCAACTATAGCTCTATAGAAATCGATGCCATCAAGAAGATGCACTCAAGAAAAATCGCCACCCTGCTGGGCTATGATTACGGCTCGGAAGTGGTACACCGCAACAACTTAGTGGTATTATAGATGCACGGCACGAAGTGTTGTACATCAGGGGATTGGGCGGGGATTGAAAATCAAAACTTAAAGAAGTCATTTCACAGTCTAACATGGTTTCAACCCCTGCTCTCTTGAGACAGTTTGGCATGTAATGTCGATTTTCCGCAGGAAAATCAAAATGACTAGAAAGGCGTAATTTATGGGTAGTGTGCTCAAGTGGCGCAAAAAGAAGATGAGCAAAAAGCACCATAAGAGGGTGCTCAAAAAAGAACGGGCGCTAAAACGGCGCTTTGGTAAATAGCAGTCAGAAGACAGAAGTCAGTAGAGATATTTCTGGATTCTGACTACTAACCATGGGAGCCTTTTATGAAAACAGCTACTGAAGAACTGGTTGAAATATGCAAAGCTGCCAAAGCAGCCTCCAGGCGCATGGCTCTCCTGTCCACCGATGTCAAAAACAAAGCCCTGCGCAACATCGCCGGCGACCTCGCGGCTAAAAAGGACGAGGTCCTGTCGGCCAACCAGCTCGACTACAAGGAAGGCGAGTCTTCGGGCATGAGCGCCGCCATGCTCGACCGCCTGATGCTGAACCCCGGCCGACTTGAAGGTATAGCCGCCGATGTGCTGGCAGTGGCAGCACTCCCCGACCCCGTCGGAGAGGTTTTCGACATGCGCACGCTCCCCAACGGCCTGCTACTCGGCAAAAAGCGCGTCCCGCTGGGAGTCATCGGCGCTATCTATGAGAGCCGTCCCAACGTCACTATCGACATCTCCGCCCTTTGCCTGAAATCGGGCAACGCCATAGTCCTGCGGGGCGGCAAGGAAGCCATCCACTCCAATACCGCCCTTGCCAGGGTGGTGCAGGAAGCCACGAAAAGGGCAGGAATGCCCGAGGCGGCGGTGCAGCTGATTGAGAATACAGACCGTACCCTGGTCAACGAGTTGCTTAGAATGCGCGAGTATATCGACCTGGTTATACCGCGCGGAGGGGCGGGGCTGATAAAGATGGTCGTGGAGAACGCCTGCATGCCCGTAGTGAGCGGGGGCATCGGCGTATGCCACATGTATGTCGACAAGAGCGCAGATATAGACCAATCGGTAGCCATCGCCTACAACGCCAAGGTACAGCGTCCCACCGTCTGCAATGCCCTCGACTGCGTCATTATTCATAAAGATATTGCAGAGCGGTGTTTACCCAAGATAGCCGCCGAGTGGTCCAAGGCCGGCGTGGAGATTCATTGCGATGAACGGTCGCTCGCCATCCTCAAGAAGAACCCCTCTCTAAAGCTCAAGCCTGCGGTCGCTGAGGACTGGGGCAAAGAGTTCCTGGCATTGATAGCCGCCGTCAAGGTGGTGGACTCGCTGGACGAGGCGCTGGAGCACATCGACCGCTATGGCTCCGGGCATTCCGAGGCAATCGTCACCGAAGAATACGGGGCGGCGATGCGCTTCCTGAACGAGGTGGACGCTGCCTGTGTCTACGTCAACGCCAGCACGCGCTTCACCGATGGGGGACAGTTCGGGCTGGGAGCAGAGGTGGGTATCTCCACGCAGAAGCTGCACGCCCGCGGCCCGATGGGGCTGAGGGAACTGACCACCTACAAGTGGCTCATCTTCGGCAACGGACAGGTGAGACCGTAAAGGCAAAATTCTAAATACCAAATTCCAAGCTCCAAACAAATTCGAAATTCAAAATCCGAAAACCTAAAACACTTTTGGGATTCGGGATTAGTTTAGAAAATAGCCTCGCAGACCGCATTCCTGTTGTCATCTTTTTTTGTTGCTTCTCCACGACTAAAGGATTCATAATATATTCGGGCAGATTCCTGAGAAACTCTTAAAAATCCCCCTCAATGAGGCTGTCCGAAAACAGCGAAATGTCATTCTGAGTCCTTCAGCAGAAGGACGAAGAATCCGTGTTTTACGTATGGATAAACGTATTCTTCAGTCGCGGAGTTCACACTGAGCAAAACGAATGTGCTCCCTTCAGAATGACATTTTCGGACAGCATCAGGCCGGGTTTCTCTCTTTGAAAAAGGGAGAGCAAGAAGGATTTTAATGACAGACAATCTTCCAAAACGCCGCATCTCGAAAGCCATTCGCATCGGCAAGGTAACGGTAGGCGGTGGAGCGCCCATCGTGGTGCAGTCCATGACCAAGACCGATACCCGTGACGTTAAGTCCACTGTCCGGCAAATCAAGGAGCTTGAGGACTGCGGCTGCGAAATCATACGCATGGCCGTCCCCGATGCCGAGGCGGCAGAGGCGCTGCCGCGCATCAAGAAGGGCATCTCCATACCGCTGGTGGCTGACATCCACTTCGATTACCGCCTGGCGCTGGCGGCTATCGAGGCCGGAGTGGACGGGCTGCGACTGAATCCCGGCAACATCGGTGAGCCGGAGAAGGTCAGAGCCGTAGCGCAGGCCGCCAAAGAGCGGAGCATACCTATCCGCATCGGGCTGAACGCCGGCAGCCTGCCCAAGAGCGGCAACCCGAAGCTTTCAGTGTCGCAGCAGATGGTCGAGGCAGCCTTGAAGCAGGTACGACTTCTGGAGGACATGGACTTCGACCTCATCAAGATTTCCCTCAAAGCCTTCGATGTACCCACCACCATAAAAGCATACACAAACATCGCAAAGAAGGTGCCCTATCCTTTGCACCTGGGCATCACCGAGTCCGGCACGCCGCGCACGGGCATCATCCGCAGCTCGGTGGGAATAGGAACGATGCTGTACCAGGGCATCGGCGATACCATCCGCGTCTCGCTGACCGCCCACCCCCGTGAAGAGGTAATCGCCGCCTACGAAATCCTCAAAAGCCTGAATCTCCGCCAGCAGGGGCCGGTCCTGGTAAGCTGCCCCACCTGCGGTCGAACGGAGGTGGATATAGTCAAGCTGGCTGAGGCAGTGGAAGCGGAGCTTGCGAAGATAGACAAACCCGTCAAGGTGGCAGAGATGGGCTGCGTGGTCAACGGCCCCGGAGAGGCCATGGACGCGGACGTGGGGCTGGCGGGGGGCAAGGGGAGGGGCATCCTCTTCCGCAAAGGCAAGAAGATACGGGTAGTGGAAGAAAAAGACTTCCTTAAGGCGTTGATGGATGAGGTGGAGAGGTTTTAGCTATGGGAGACGGAACAGGACAAAATCCCTATACCCGTGAAGATGTGCTACGGCTGATAGCAGAACACGGCGGCACAGCCAAAGGTCTTAACCTTTCAAAAAGGTTTTTTGAGGCAGGGATTGACCTAAGCGGTCTTAACCTTCCTGGGATTATCCTTAAGGACGCAATATTTCCTACTAGCTCTACTCAGGGGATAGTGGAAGGAGCTAACCTAAGAGGTACACATTTTGAGGGGGCTGATTTCACTCGTGCCCACCTTGAAAGAGCTCAATTACATGAGACCCATCTTGAGGGTGCTATTTTACTAGACGCCCATCTTGAGGGGGCTTATATATGGGATACCCATCTTGAGGGTGCTATTTTAATGAGAGTCCATCTTCAGGGGGCTAATTTAATGGGCACTAAATTTTCCTCTGACATCAAATTACAGGATGTGGATTGGGGAAACTATGTTTTAGATGAGGAAATAGGAGAACAACGTATTTTTGAAGGTGCTGTAGCTTCGTATCGTCACCTTAAAATGTGGTATACAAATGCTGGCATGTACGACACAGCCGCGGAGTTCTACTATCGTGAGATGGAGGCAAAGAGAAAGCATGCACAGGTGGAAGTTCGTAGTCAGTTCGAGAGATTAAAAAAAGTGCGGTTCAAAAGATTACGAATTGTAAAGGAGCTTTTGAGCTCCATATTCAACCAAAAAGATTTCGGCAATTTGGTTTGGCTGTGGATATACAGACTCCTTTGTGGTTACGGTGAAAGACCGCATAGGGTCATTAGATGGGCAATATTTGTTGTGGTTGTAGCAGCGTTGGTCTACCAAGCGCTTGGTACAATCTGGAACTGGCAGGCTTTCCTAAATTCTCTCTATTTTAGCGCGATTTCCTTTACCGCAGTAGGATATGGCAGTTGGGTATCTGAGCCAAACGGATTGGTAAAGGCATTAGGAGTCTTTGAAGCTGCCGTAGGCGTTTTCAGCATAGCCCTCTTCCTGGTAACCTTCACCAGAAAAATGACGCGCTAACGGCTGTCCAAGCACATCACTTTCTTTTTCCTCCCATCTGCTGCTATAATAATCATACATAGATATGTGCGTACGTCTGGAGGTGTGTATGGCCAGGAAGATGACTGTTGTGTTCCATGATGAGGAGCTTTATACCAGTTTGAAGGTTGAGGCAGCCAGAAAGCACGTGGCAGCCAGTGAAATCGTTGCTGACGCCCTGAGACAGTGGCTGGAAGACCTTGAAGATGAGGAGTTGCTACCAGTGATTGAAGCCGCTGAAGCTGAATGGGAAGAAAAAGGCGGACGTCCGTGGTCTGAAGTTGAGAAAGAGATGGAAGAAGCAGTGGGTAGCAGGGAGAAGAAAGCAAAGGTAACAAGTGTACCAGCTTGAAGTCTCTCCCTCTGCAAGCAGAGACCTTAATCGCTTGAGAGAACGCATCAGAAGGCAAGATTTTGAACAGTTACGTGCAACTATTAAAGAGCTAGGAAGTGAGCCGCGGCCGTACGGAGTCCGCAAAATCAAAGGGACCGTAGATAAATACCGCATCCGGGTAGGTCACTACCGTATCGTGTACAAGATTCAAGATAAAGAGAAATTGGTCTTGCTCTTGCAAGTAGTACGCCGGTCTGAGAGTACCTACAAGGCATAACCCCTACTCTCCCGCCACCAACCCCATAATCTTCTCCCGGTTCCCTGCATTCTCAGCCTGCATTAGAGGTGGGCACTGCTCCGGGCGCACGGCACACTTGCGCAGGTCGGCGGCAAAGGCCATGCAGGTGGCGTAGCCGCACTGGCGGCAGTTGGTCTTCGGCAAGAGTTTGTAAATATCCAGCACCGAGGGCATCTTTCTTTCGGCATAGCGCGGCACAATGTCGCCGCGACCCTGCCAGATGTCGTTAATTCTTTCCACAATGTCAGCCACAACCTGGCTTGCCTGCTCAAAGTTCTCTACATTCGCCAGCCGGATTTCACGGGGACGGAAGGCATACACCTGCCCGCGCTCCTCCCAGATAAGCACTTTGTTATCGTGGTCGTACCGGGCATTAGGCCAGACGGCATTCAGATAAGGGAACACCGGGCTAATATCATTCGGCGTAGTCGCCAGCGCGCCAAACCGACCGCTTCCCGGCTTGCACCCCGGCTCCGCCAGTTGCACCTGGTAGTCCTTTATCAGCTTTTCCATAACTTAATTTTACTGTGCAGGATTGATTCCTTCAACGAAGGTCATCCTCAGGCTATCCCCGTCTCTTTCCGATATAGCAGATAGGAGTAGATGACTGCCCAGAGAGCCCCCAGCATAGCAGGGACAATGACAAAAAGAAAGGCATAGTCCTCGAAAATGAGACCGAGAAGCGCGATTACTCCGGCTGCTTTGAACAGCTTCCCACCGAGCCGGTGGGTCTTATTCCACACCGCTTCATTGCTCAGAGTCCACGGAGTCCTGATGCCGATGAAGTAGTTCCTCTTCGCCTTGCCTATCATAACACCGCAAAAGTAAAAGAGCACAGCAAAAGCGGGAGCAAGCATCCGCCCCATGTTGAACCGGAAATCCATGTTCCAGAATAAGGTGAGCAGATAAAGGTAGAGCATAAACACCAGAATGACGAGCACGAAACCGTAATAGTCCCTCTTGAATTTCTCGATGTTGGCTTTAAGCGGGTCTATCTTCGGTATCAGGAGGAGAAGCAGCGATAGCCCCAGGGAGACTACGGGCATCAGGAAAACTCCCCAGAACCGCGACATATAGCCATCCACCTGACCCTGAGCGTTCCAGTGCGAAGCCATCCGCTCCGGCATCTGCGGATAGAAGTAACCGGCAATACCGAAGGACAGCAACAGGACCACTAGAATAAGTATTTCGCCTTTTCCGAATCTCATATCAACCAGTATTCTAGCACTATTTCCCAGACAACTGCCACCGGAAAGTCTCTGGTATAATAAGGCTGGATATGATTAAATGATTCATATTGCGGAAGAAAAGGAAACGGAAATGCAAAGCACGCCTTCTCCAACGACACCAAAATCCTGGATGCCGACCGCCGCCGGAGTCCTGTGCATAGTGGCAGGCGTTTTCAACATCGCCGCTGGAATACTGGTGGTCACCATCCTCAGTGTGCTGGCAGGGATGTGGGGTTATCCGTGGGTGGGTGGCTTCGGAATTCCCCTGATAATAATTGGCTTAATAGCCATCACAGGCGGTATCTTCGCTATTCAAAGAAGGGCGTGGGGGCTGGCGCTTGCCGGAGCTATCTTCTCGCTCTTTCCGCCGCATATCAGCGTGTTAGGCATACTGGCAATAGTCTTCATCGCTATCTCGAAGAACGAGTTTGCCTGGAATGAAAGAACTCTGGACAAATAGAAGAGGGGGCTTCCGCCCCCGACACCACCCAGAGTACATCGAGAATAGATTGCTGTAGAAGCGCTATTCCCTTTTGATGTTGATTTTCAGCTTCTTGACCTCGCCCACGCCCTTAAGGACAGAGACCATTCCGATGATGGTGCTCCTGACAATCTTGCTGGCGAACTGGTTGAGGGGAAGTCCCTGACCGTTCACAGTGATTGCAACCGAATCTCCGTTTATGGAAACCTCTAACGTTTCTATCGGAGGTACGCCTTCCAGCGCCGCCACCATGCCGGCGGTAGTATGGTCAACGAACCCCTCGACGAAGTAGTCCGTCAAGATGGGCACATCGTTAACCGTAAGGTTTACGTACTTGGTCATTTCTTCGTCTCCTTATTCTTATTCTGCGCACAAGCAGCGGGAGATTCTTAACTGTGGGCTTTCTTGACGTAGACCCGGATTTCCCCGTTTTTCTCTTCCATACCGAGGAACTCGTGGCCGGTGGCTGTGCACCAAGCCGGCATGTCCAGTTTTATCCCTTTATCGTCAGACACCACCTCGAGGACCTCGCCTTTTTTGAGTTCCTTGAACTTCTGGGCGGTCTTGACTATGGGCATGGGGCAATACAGCCCCATACAGTCCAACGTTTGGTCTGCTTTCATTCGGTCTCCTTTAGAGCTATTAGCTTTCAGTCTCTGCTGACTTCTGGCTACTGGCTACTGACTTCATTAAATGAAAAGTGAAATTTTTGCTTCCCGTGACTCGTTAAGAAAGTATGCGGCGCCGACAATGCTGTCTACCTCGGGACGGAAGGAATTTTCCGGCAATCCCATAACCCCGCAGGTGGTGCTGCAGGCAAGCAGCTTTACTCCCATCTCGTGAGCCATAGTGATGAACTCGTCGATAGAAGGCATATTGACTTCCTTCATCATGCGCTTCATCATCCATGTTCCCAGGCCGAGCATGTGAAATTTCGAGAGCTTGAGTCTTTTCGAACCGCCCCGGTTCATCACGTTCAGCATCTTCCGCATCAAGCCTTTGCTTTCTATACTGCCTTTGTTCTTCTTGATGACATTCAGTCCCCAGAAGGTGAAGAACATGCTGACTTCCATGCCCATGCTGGCGCCGGTGGTGGCCAGTATGAAAGCGGCTAGAGCTTTATCGAGGTCGCCGGAGAAGACCACGATGGTCATCTTTTCCTTCTCTGCCATTTAGCCTCCTTTCCGGGGCGACTCCTCTTTAAGCTTGGTCCCGCAGTAAGGGCACACCTTGCCTTCGCATGGCACGGGCTTATGGCACTTCGGGCAATAGGAGACGGCCACCTTGCAAACAGTGCACATGGGCCCGCCCTCCAGCTCAGCATCGCAATACGGGCAAGCGCAGCGCTCCCTCTCCGGTTTATTTCCTCCCATTAGTGTGTCCCTCCCTTCTTCTTGCTCAAATAGTCCTCGATGGCCTTGTGCAGTGCCTGAGCACCGAGATTGGAGCAATGGAACTTCTGCTTGGGAAGTCCTTCCAGCTCGTCAGCCACCAGTTGGGGGGTGATTTTCAGCGCTTCTTCGATTGTTTTGCCTTTGGCCATCTCGCTCACCATGCTGGAGACCGCAATAGCCGCGCCGCAGCCGAAGGTCTTAAATTTGACATCATCGAGGCGGTTGTCCTTGACTTTGATGTAAAAGGTCATCATGTCCCCGCATACGGGGTTCCCTTCCTCGCCGATACCATCGGGATTCTCAATTTCCCCGACGTTGCGAGGATTGGTGAAGTGTTCCATGACCTTGGCACTATATACAGGCATCCCTTATTTTCCTCCTTTGCTTGCCTTGACAAACTTTGAATAGAGCGGTGACATCTGCCTCAGCCTGTCCACGATGGGAGGCATTTCCTCCAATACATAATCTACGTCTTCCGGCTTATTGTCAATACCGATTCCGAAAAGCAGCGAACCCTGCGATAGCTCATGCGACAGGCACATAGCGATAAGCACGTGTGAGGCCTTGAGCGCCTTAGACGTGCAGGCCGAACCGCTGGATACGGCCACTCCCTTGGCATTCAACATCATGAGCATGGACTCGCCCTCGATGAACTCTACCGTAAAGCTGGCATTCCACGGCACCCGGTTGGTGGGATGGCCGGTGACCACCACGTGGTCGACTTTCGAAGGCATCTCATTCAGCAATCTATCGCGCAGAAAGGTCAAGTGCTCTGCGCGAGCAGCCATGTCAGCCATAGCCAGTTCAGCCGCCTTGCCCAGCCCCACGATTGCCGGCACGTTCTCGGTCCCGGCCCGCCGTCCGCCCTCCTGCGTGCCTCCATCGAGCAGAGGCATGATGCGCACGCCCCGGCGCATCCAGAGGGCGCCGCTTCCCTTCGGGCCGTAGAACTGGCTTCCAGCCAGGCTAAGGGCATCTACCCCCAGCTCTTTTACGTCAATCGGTATGTATCCGGCGGTGGCTACCGCATCGGTATGGAAGACAATATTGTTCTCTCTGGTGATTTTGCCGATTTCCTTTATCGGCTCAATGGTGCCCACCTCTCCGTTGGCATGCATCACGGAAACTAGAATGGTGTCTTTCCTGATGTTTTTGCGTATATCATCGGGGTCGACCACGCCATATTTGTCCACCGGGACCAGGGTCAACTCAAAGCCCAGCTTCTCCATCGTCCGCGCGGAGTGGAGCACGGAGAAATGCTCGACAGCGGAGATTATTATGTGCTTGCCTTTGGACTGCTGTGCCAGCGCTATGCCTTTTATGGCGAAGTTGTTGCTCTCGGTGCCGCAGGAAGTAAAGATAACTTCTTCAGGCTTCGTTGCCCCGATGAGCCTGGCAACCTGCTCACGGGCCTTATCCACATCCATACGAGCGGCATCTCCCCAGTCATGCAGCGAGGACGGATTGCCGAAGGCCTCACCCAGGAAAGGCAGCATGGCATCGCGAACTTCCGGAAGAAGCGGCGTTGTCGCCGCATTATCAAAGTATACCTTCATCCCAGCACCTCTAAAATCAAGCCTTAATAACAATTGTGAACTCGCTGAGATAATCCGTCAACTACAAAAGTCGTAATCCGCACCGCTTCAATAGTTTCTGTCTTTGCGAGGAGTCCTTTCCACCGTCATTGTGACTAAGCAATCGCTCTATCAGACTTGTAAAATCCGGGGCGCTCACTTAATATACAGCGTGTGAGATTGCTTCGCCCGATTTCATCGGGACTCGCACTGACTTCTGGTTGGTGAATCTCACGGGTATACCTGGTTGCCCTTCTCATCCTCGATGATTATAGCCTGCTTCGGGCAGCTTTCGGCAGCAGACATCAGCTTATCATCGTCCGCCGAGGATGGGTCGAGTATTACGGCCTTGTTTTCATCATCGAGCTTGAAAACCGTGGGCGCTATCACCACGCAGTTGCCCACGCCCGTGCATAGCTCCCGGTCAACTCTTACCTTCAGCAAGGGACACCCCCAATGAGAAAATTCTAAATCCCAAGCACGAAATCCGAAACAAATCCAAAATTGAAAATGCAAAACTCAAAAAGAGAAACTCAAGGAAACTACCAGTCACACCAGAAAACCGGAGACAGGTACCGGTTGCTTTTTTACCGGGTCAACACTCAACCCGAATTCTTCCAGAGTCACTGCTCCTAAAAGCGGTGTTGCGCCCGCATCTCCGAAGATGCAAATGGTGTAGCGCTCCCTCCCGTCAATGCGCACTCGCACCTGACTGATTTCGCATTCTATCCTGCGCCCATCGGCCAGAACGAAGGGCTGCCGTTCCAGAGGCGTTATCCCTAATCGCTCTAAAACCGGACTGGGAATATAGGTGTAGGTAGCCCCGGTATCTATCAGAACCTTCACCGACTCGAAGGGGCCTCCATGTGCCGCCCCAATTTCGATAGTCTTGAAGAAAGTACCCATGCTGGCTGCTCCTTGTTATTCTCAATAATATTAATTATACCAAGTTATTTTGGAACATATTAACCCACCTTCTGCTCGGCCTGGCCGATTTCCAGCATCCGGTCCACCGCCCTCTTGGCCCTTATTCGTATGTCTTCAGGGACCTTCACCTCGGGAGCCATCTCCTCTAATGCCCATAGCACCTTTTCCAGAGTGATGAGCTTCATGTTGGGGCAGATGGCCTGCTCGGAGGCGGGAATAAATTTTTTAGAAGGGTTTTCTTTCTTCAGTCTATGAAGTAAACCCACTTCCGTCCCCACGATGAGCTCACTGGCTTCCGTCTGGCGGGCGAAGCGAATCATTCCCCCGGTGCTCAGAACATGGTTGGCAAGGGCGATAACCTCAGGACGACACTCCGGGTGGACTATGGCTATGGCCTGCGGGTGTTCCTTCCTCAGCCGGGAAATATCCTCCGCCCGTATCTTGACATGGGTGGGACAATAGCCCGGCCATAATATCAGCTTCTTGGTGGTCTGGGTGGATACGTAGTTCCCCAGGTACTGGTCGGGCACAAAAAGTATCTCTTCGGCGTCCACGCTTTCCACCACCTTGACCGCGTTCGCCGAGGTGCAGCATATATCCGACTCCGCCTTGACCGCCGCGGAAGAGTTAACGTAGCACACCACAGGAACGCCGGGAAGCTCCTTTTTCTTCGCGAGCAGCTTCTCGACGGTTATCATGTTCGCCATGGGACAGCCGGCCTTGGCATCGGGGAGCAAAACCGTCTTATCCGGGCAGAGAATGGAGGCGGTCTCCGCCATAAAATGCACCCCGCAGAAAATGATGACCGGAGCATCCGTGCCCGCCGCCTTCTGGCTTAACTCCAGGGAGTCGCCCACAAAGTCCGCCGTATCCTGGACTTCTGCCCGCTGATAGTTGTGGGCCAGGATAACCGCTCCCCGCTTCTTCTTGAGGTCGAGAATCTTCCCGACCAGTTCGGCATCGGAGTTAGCCATCGGTCACCACCCTCCAATCGTTGGTGTAGACATTCATCCTCTTTCCGCGGACAAAGCCGATGAGGGTAATCCCAAAATCATTAGCCAGCCTCACACCCAGTTCAGTGGGCGCTGATTTGGAGATGAGCACCGGGATGTTACGCCTGGCTACTTTAAGCAGTATCTCCGAGGCTATCCTGCCGCTGGTGATTATCATGCGGTCGTCCGTGGAGATACCGTTCATCAGACACCTGCCGAATATTTTGTCTATGGCGTTGTGCCTGCCAATGTCCTCGGCAAAGACCAGAATCTCATCATTGTTACACAGGGCTGCGCTGTGGACGCCGCCGGTGGCGCGGTAGGTCTCGGAGGAAAGCTGAAATTTCTTCGCCAGTGCGAAGATTTGCGATGCGGAAACGCTGATTTTTGATTGGACTTTGCTTCGGTTAGTTACGTCAGCGGAGCTATAGAAGGAAGCGCCCCTTCCGCAGGCAGAGGTTATGAAGCGTTTGAATACCTCGTCGGTGGACGCCTTGTCTTCGCGGGTCTCAACGCGAACCACGCCCCTGCGGTCGTCAAGGGTGAGCTTTTTGATTTCGTCTTTGCTCTCAATCAGCCCCTCGGAGGAAAGGAACCCGATGGCCAGGTAACGCATGTCTCCCGGTGAACACAACAGAGTAACCAGCTCCCGGTTGTTCAGAATAATGGTAAGAGGGATTTCTCTGATTACCAGGTCTTCGGCATCTGTCTTGCCCTCTTCCGTGACCCGTTTTATGGGAAGCTGCACGGTAATATCTTCTGCTTGTATGGACCCCTGCTCAGTCAGCATCAGGCCAGAGACCTCCTCAGGGTGCGGTCGATTTGTCAGACAGGCCGTTTATTAAAGTATGATGCAAACAGCCTGCTGAAAGCAAATTCCCGGGTTTGCACATTGCGCACCCGGGAAGCCAAAATTTGATATAGGGATACCTTTGCCTTTTTTTGTGCCCATTTTTTGGGGGATAGTCCGGGGATGACCTGGGCTTTCCTCCTTTTTTGTATCTCGTTGGTTCTAATCCAACCTCCGCTACCGATGAAACCAAGGTGGGCTATTGGAAGCCCTGCCCTTTTATTCTCATTAGGATTGTACAAACATTCTTCCACATTTAGGTATCTTCTTCACCACACAATAACTCCTCGATTCGCTTATTTATTGGCATCAGACGGTTGAGTTGGTTTGAAACAATGGAATTATACTGCTGCTGTAGAGCTTTCCAATCATTGGGGTCAATGTCTTTTATGTTTACAAACCATTTTGAATAACGTCTCACAATAAGCTCTACTTCAGGTTGTTGGTTCTTGATATCAAGAACCATCTTCGTGAGATTAGCGTCCGAAGTTTGTCCCGATATAATTTCAATCTCATTCATAGCTTCACTTGCACCTTTAACAAAATCCATCATCTTTTTAAAGGAATCCATTTGGTACTCTCGTTCTTCTCCTTTTTCTTGCATTTCTTTAAATATTGTGTAAGCAGTATATCCTCTGACTGACATATTCATATATTTGCTAAGCACTTGTCTTAATGGAATAAGATAGCCTTCTCGCGCTCTTATACGTCTCTCCTTCCGAGCCTCTTTTCCTTGATGTCTCATCTGTATCCAATTATTAATGCTTGTTAGGATACCACCTATTATTACACCAATTATCACAATAACTGCGCCTACAACTGTGTCAGACATTTCCATCGTTAATCCTGCTGCCCCCCTTTTTATCCACTGTCTAAGCTCGATACACATCCCCTCTTGCCATCACCCGATAAATGTTGACCACCCTTGCCCCGTCATCGACCTGGTAAAGGATTCGGTAGTCCCCAGGGTTGTCATTCCAGCGAAAACTGGAATCCAGGTGGGATGGGGTGGATTCTCGGGTCAAGCCCGAGAATGACAGATGGTTTTACGTTTTCAGACAGCCTACCGCAGCGTTTTCATATAATCAATGACACAGCGGATGCTACCGCCCTTTGAAAAGGGGAGACATAGCCCTGAGCTTGCCGATAACCCGTGGCACAACTTCCAGGACACTGTCTATGTCTTCGTCAGTGGTCCACTTGCCGAGCGTGAACCTGAGAGAGCCGTGTGCCTGCTCACGCGGGACACCCATAGCCAGGAGAACATGGGACGGCTCAAGACTCGATGAGCTGCATGCCGAGCCTGTGGAGGAACAGATACCCTCCAGGTCGAGATTCAAACAGATGGACTCACCTTCGACAAAGTCGAAGGTCACGCTGACGTTGTTGGGAAGACGCTTCGTGGGATGCCCGTTAAGATGGATGCTTTCGATACGCTCGGACAGCCCGTTAATAAGCCGGTCTCGAAGCAAAGTGAGCCGTTGGGCTTCCTCGGACATATCCTGACCGGCAAGCTCTGCCGCACGCCCGAAGCCCGCGATACTCGGAACATTCTCAGTACCGGCTCTGCGACGGCTCTCCTGCTCGCCGCCGTGCATGAAAGACACCAGCCTGGTGCCCTTCCTGATATACAAAGCGCCTACCCCTTTGGGGCCATAAAGCTTGTGGGCCGATATTGAAAGCAGGTCGACCCCAAGCTCGTTGACATTCGCTGGTATGTGTCCGGTGGTCTGCACCGCATCGGTATGAAAATAGACTCCTGCCTCTCTAGCAATCTTACTTATCTCGGCTAACGGCTCTATGGTGCCCACCTCGTTGTTGGCATGCATTACCGAAATCAGGATGGTCTTCGAGGTAATGGCCTTGCGCACGTCATCAGGGTCGACCATGCCATACTGGTCCACCGGGAGATAGGTTACCTGGAAGCCCCTCTTTTCGAGGAACTTGCAGGTCTCGAGCACCGCATGGTGCTCGATGGGAGTGGTAATGATGTGATTGCCTTTGGACTCTCTGGCGTGAGCCACGCCCTTAAAAGCAAAATTATCCGCTTCCGTCCCGCCGCTGGTGAAAACCAATTCATCATGCCCGGCGCCGATGAGCGCCGCCACTTTGCCCCGCGCCTCCTCAACCGCACCCCTGGCCTCCTGCCCGCAGGAGTAGATGCTGGAGGGGTTGCCGAAGACCTCGGTGAAATAAGGGAGCATGGCTTCCACAACTTCAGGGCGCGCCGGTGTGGTTGCGGCATAGTCGAGGTAAATAGCACGCTTCATCCCTGTTATCCCTCCACAACGTCACCGATGACCGGGTCGACCCTCACCCCTTTGCGTGTAATCCACGCAATTCCCTGCTCGATGTCCTTCTCGTCGCCTTCAAGCACCAGAACCACCCAACCCCTGCTTTCAGTGATGTCCGCGCGGCGAATATTGGTCACGATGTTGAATTCCTTAGAAAGATTGTAAATAAGGGGCTCTTTTATCAGATTTTGAGGGAAAGTAAAGGTCACCTGTCTCTTAGCCATTTTACCTCCTTTTTCTGCGAAAAGTTGGACTCAAGCAGGCACGGCAAGCGCAGCTTCCACCGATTCCACTGTGGGACGGACAACCAGTGGCTTGACGGCGTCAGACACCACTTCCTGCGTCCTCGGCCCGGCACCTGTGATGAAAGCAACCGTAAGCTCATTCTTCTTTATGACACCTGATGCTGCCAGCTTTTTCAGCACTGCTATTACTACCCCACCGGTAGCTTCGGCAAAAATGCCCTCGGTCTGTGCCAGTAGCTTTATCCCGGCAATAAGCTCTTCATCGGAAACGGCGCCCGCACCTCCGCCGGATTGACGCGCTATCCTTAAAGCGTAGAAGCCATCCGCAGGGTTGCCGATGGCTATGGAATGGGCAATGGTATCCGGCTTCACCGGAAGCACGTGCTGGCTGCCGGCAAGATAAGCGTTGACAATGGGCGCGCTGCCCGCAGCCTGGGCAACGAACATACGGGTATTGACCTGCTCGATGAGGCGCAGCATGGACAGCTCTTCCAGCCCTTTCCATATCCGCGTGAAGAGCAGCCCTGAAGCGGCCGGTGCTACCACACAATCGGGAGCTTTCCAGCCCAACTGCTCCGCCACCTCATAGCCCAGGGTCTTGCTTCCCTCGGCGTAGTAGGGACGCAGGGTCAGGTTGATGAAGCCCCACTTGTATTTCTCCACCAGCCTGGCGCAGAGACGGTTGACATCATCATAGCTGCCCTCGACAGTCATCAGCACCGGCCCGTAGATGGCCGCTCCGACCAGCTTTCCGGACTCCACCCCCTTGGGGACAAAGACATAAGCCTTCATCCCGGCCTTGGCGGCATGCGCAGCGACGCTCGCAGCCAGGTTGCCAGTCGAGGCGCAGGCTACAGTATCGAACCCGAACTCCCGCGCTTTGGTAATAGCAACCGAGACCACTCTGTCCTTAAACGAATAGGTGGGGTTGAGGCAATCGTTCTTGATATAAAGCTGGTCAAGTCCCAGCTCGCGCCCCAGGTTATCGGCTTTGACCAGCGGCGTGAAACCGGTCCCGATATCTATCTCCTTGCTCTCAACCGGCAGCATATCCCGGTAGCGCCACATGCTTCTGGGACCTGCTGCAAGCTTTTCCTTGCTGACCGCCTTTGCCATGGCCTTGTAATCGTAGATAACCTCCATCGGACTGAGGCAAAACTCGCACAGGCTCATGGGCTTGAGCGGATATTCCTGTCCGCACTTCCGGCAACGTAAAGTCCTGGCGTATGACAACTCTCTACCTCCTCCTGGAAACCCGAAAGCCCTTTTGTCTTACATTATACTCCACCCCGGTGTTTGGTTGCATAAAATGCACTTACAGAGCCTCCCGCGAAACTGTCACCCTCCGCGAAGGCGGAGGGTCTAATAACGCATAAAGTAGATTCCCCGCTCCCGTATCGGAGTACGGGACAAGCTTCGCGGGGAATGACAATAATAGACATTGAAATTAAGCCATAACCGCGTTTCGCGGGACGCTAACTTACAAACTCCAAAAACCAAGCACCAACAATATTCAAATCCCAAATTCCAAGCATGGTAATGCAGGGTGAGGTTTGATAATTGGATATTGTATTTTGGAATTTGTTTGGTGTTTGTCTCTCGGCCTGCCCTGAGTGCGCCTGGGCGCACCGAAGGGTTATTGGTTATTTACGATATTATCATTCATGTCCAGATTATTATGAGACCTTTATTATTTTAGCCCCCGCCCCAGGTCTTCGATAAGGTCATCAACGTTCTCCAGGCCGACTGACAGCCTGACCAGCTTATCGCTGATTCCCGCCTGTTCCCTGTGCTCTTTGGGCATCGAGGCATGGCTCATGGTGGCGGGATGTTCGGCCAGAGAAGTAGCGCCACCCAGCGACTCCGCCAGCGAGAAAAGTTTCATCTTCTTTAAGAAGCCGATAGCTGCGGCGCTTCCTCCCTTTACTTCGAACGAGACTACGGCGCTGAAACCCGTCATCTGTCTCCTGGCAATTTCATGCCCGGGGTGAGAAGGGAGACCGGGATAGTAGACCTTCTCCACGGTAGGATGCTTCTGGAGGTAGGTGGCTACGGACATGGCGTTCTTCTCATGTTGCCTCATGCGCACCGGAAGCGTCTCGATTCCACGAAGCACCAGCCAGCAATCGAATGGGGAGGCGCAGGTGCCCATAGCGTTCACCAGGAAGCCGACACGCTCGGTAAGTTCATCGGTGCTGGTAACCACCGCGCCTCCGACCACATCCGAGTGGCCGTTCAAATACTTGGTGGTAGAATGGACCACTATATCTATTCCATATTTTATGGGATTCATGAAATACGGTGACGCAAAGGTATTGTCCATTGCCGTCAAAATCTTGTGTTTCCGGGCAATGTCAGCCACCATCTCGATATCCGTAATGTTGAGCAGGGGATTTGAAGGAGTTTCCAGCCACATCATGCGGGTATTGGGCCTTATCGCAGCCTCGATTTTCTTCTTATTGTCCATCCTCAGGAAAGTGAATTCCACCCCGAATTTTTCCATCACGTTCTCAAACAGCCGGAATGTCCCCCCGTAAATATCGTCCGCAGAAACCACGTGGTCTCCGGACTTGAGCAGATGCACCACAGTAGTCTCGGCGGCCATGCCGGTAGAACAGGCAAAGCCAGCCTTTCCCCCTTCTAGCCGGGCGATGGTGTCCTCCAGAACCTTCCTGGTCGGGTTGCCGGAGCGGGTATAGTCATAGCCCCTGGTCTTCCCTATATCTTCAAAGACGAAGGTGGATGTCTGGTAAATGGGCACAGAGACCGCCCCGTAAGCTTTGTCCGGCCGCTCACCGGCATGTATGGCCTCGGTTTCAAACCTCATTCGCTTCTCCTCGATTGAACTTACAATTTAAGAGAGGGGCATAAAGCCCCTCTTAAACCACTATTCTATATCAAAATGACTAAGGCCACAAGAGAACCCCGCATCCTCGCCAAACCCATTTTCAGATGCCGGACGGTGCCGGAGCTTGCTCCTGGAAAAGCCAGGTGGAGAGATAGCGCTCTCCGGTATCAGGCAGTACCACCACGATGAGCTTCCCCTTGTTCTCCGGCCTCTTGGCCACTTCAATTGCTGCCCAGGTAGCTGCCCCGGAAGATATACCGGCCAGTATTCCTTCTTCTTTTGCCAGCCTTCTTGCCGTTATCCCTGCATCCTCGTTGGAGACCTTCACTATTTCGTCAATCAGTTCTTTGCGCAGGACATCCGGCACAAAGCCGGCGCCAATGCCCTGAATCTTGTGCGGTCCGGGCTTTCCACCCGAAAGGACAGGAGATGCGACAGGTTCAACAGCGATTGCCTTAAAGCCGGGCTTGCGCTGCTTTATCACCTCGGCAACGCCGGTGATGGTGCCGCCCGTTCCAACGCCTGAAACCAGGATATCAACCTTGCCGCCGGTGTCTCTCCATATCTCCTCGGCGGTAGTAATGCGGTGAACCTCCGGGTTTGCCGGATTCTTGAACTGCTGTAGCAGAAGGTAATTAGGGTTCTGCGCTGCAAGCTGTTCGGCCTTCCTTACGGCCCCGGGCATCCCTTCCGCTCCCGGAGTCAACACCAGTTCGGCACCGAAGATTTGTAGTAGCTGCCTGCGTTCCATAGACATGGTATCCGGCATGGTGAGTATCAGCCTGTATCCCCTGGCGGCACAAACAAAAGCCAGGGAAATGCCGGTGTTGCCGCTGGTAGGTTCAACAATTACGGTGTCTTTTTTGATTAGTCCTTTCTCCTCGGCATCCAGAATCATAGATGCGCCGATTCTGTCCTTTACGCTGGAGATTGGATTAAACGATTCAAGTTTGGCTACCACCTCCGCTACCGCCCCTTTGGTCAAGCGATTCAATCTCACCAATGGCGTATTGCCAATCAGCTCGGTCGAATCTTTGGCTATCCCCCTGGTCAGTACCGGAATTTCAATGGTCTTGTATTTGATTTTCTCTACTTTTGGGGCTACCCCTGGCATTTTGTCCTCCTTCTATTTATTTGAGTCTATTCTAAATATAGTACATCGCTTTTTCGGACTGGTCTTTTGCCCTCTGCCGTTCAACCAGGTCCTGCAAGGTTATTGATTCCAGGACCCTGCCCATTGCCTTCTTCAACTCAGTCCACACATCGCGGGTGACACACAATTCAGAACGGTCACAAACGGACGCATCATCCACGCAATCTACCGGCGCAATCGAACCCTCGAGGATTTGGATAACCTCATCAAGCTTTATTTCACTGGCAGGTCTGGCCAGCGCTACCCCACCCTTCGGCCCACGGGTGCTGCGGACTATGCCAGCAGAAATGAGGAAAACAATCAGATGCTCCAGATACCTGAGCGATATTTCCTGCCTGCGGGCAATATCTTTGAGTGGAACGGGGTCGGGACCGCCGTGCATTGCCAGGTCCAGGAGCAACCTTGTGCCGTATCGCCCCCTGGTAGAAAGTTTCATACACGCCTCCTAATGTCCCCATTCCCTCACATATTAGTAGACTTTAACACGAACTTGAAAGCTTTGTCAACCTCGTCAACACAAAAACTAAGTATGTTTTCAGCGCTAATTACGTAGGTTTACGTATATCGCCCAGGAACAAAAACTGCGACACTGATTGCAGAATTGGAAATTCGACGGATGCAGGCTGAGGTTATCCGGCTTGCCTCGGTAGATGGTGCCGGGAAGGAACAATCTGCATGCCTTACGATAATATTCTGGATTTACCGGCAAGCATCCGGAGGAACGTGCCGGAGCATGCACAGGTAATATATGAGAAAGCATACAACAATGCCTGGGAGGAATACCGGAATCCTGAAGACCGGCGCGGAAATGCAACACAAGAAGAAGTAGCCCGCGAGGTGGCCTGAGCGGTGGTGAAGCGCGAATTCGAGAAGAATAGCGTAACAGGACGGTGGCAGCAGAAAGCGGGCTTCAAGCATTGACCAGTACCATCGAAGAAGTCGGCGGAGAGGTCAAGTGGTGAAGGAAATAGCGCGAAAAGGCAGGACTCTGTCCCTTTGTGAGGTCTGCGGTTTCGCCTACGAGGAGAGGGAGTGGGCTGAGAAATGCCAGAAATGGTGTTCCGAGCGTCAGAGTTGCAACCTGGAAATCACCCTGCATGCGGTGCCGATGGAAGAGCCAGAGCTGACTTCCTAGGCGGAATAATCGTCATCGGCTGGAAATGTTGCTCGCATACTCGTACTCTTGGTGCAATCCACGGCTGGTGCCGGGGAAATTGATTGAAAAGCAATTCCGCAACGCAGGGCGTTGACCCCCGTATCAAGTACCCTTCGGCTTCGCTCCTGCCTACGCACAAGGCTACGGCGGGCA
>JACPPQ010000172.1 GCA_016190925.1 Chloroflexota bacterium
TGCCCGCCGTAGCCTTGTGCGTAGGCAGGAGCGAAGCCGAAGGGTACTTGATACGGGGGTCAACGCCCCGCAGTGCGGAATTGCTTTACTACGAAAAATCCAATCAGTTTTATGAATAGAGGAGGATATCATGATAGGTAATCTCAGTGGCAAGGTGGCAGTTGTGACCGGCAGCGCCAGGGGACTCGGAAAAGAGATGGCTTTAACGCTGGCCGGGAACGGGGCGGACATCGTGGTCAACGACATCATAGACATGAAGGCAACGGCTGCGGAGGTCAAGAAACTGGGACGGAAAGCTATCACCGTTAAAGCCGATGTGACGCGGAAAAGCGATGTGGAAAAGCTGTTCGATACCGCGATTAGCAGCTTGGGCAAGGTGGACATACTGGTAAACAACGCCGGTGTTACCCGTCACGCCAAACTATTCGACCTGACTGAAGAGGACTGGGATATAGTTATGGCGGTAAACCTGAAAAGCAGCTTCCTGTGCACCCAGGCCGCGGCCAGGCACATGAAGGAACGAAAGTACGGGAGGATTATCAATATATCCTCTGTTTCCCCCCTGAGCAGCAAGACGCACGGCGGCGCCAACTACCAGTGCGCCAAGATGGGAGTGGTCCAGTTGACCAGGGTCACAGCCCGGGAATTAGGGCCTTATAACATAACCGTTAACTCGGTCGCGCCGGGATTCGTGGTAACTGAGATGACAGGCGCCCGGAGAACAAAGGAGCAGGTCGACAAAGTCGCGGCGGAGAACGTGGCATCGACACCTATGGGACGGCTGGGTACTCCGCAGGACATCGCCAACGCCATACTCTTCTTTGCTTCGGACGAGGCTTCCTTCGTAACCGGACAACTGATTGCCGTAGATGGAGGATGGTCTTAGCCAAATTCAAAATTACTAATAGCCTTAAACTAGAATGGCCTTGCTATTCATGCCCATGTGAGAAGTAATCGTCTCCCTTTCTAAAAGGCTTGCCCCGTACCTGATACGGGGGAGAATGAGAGGGATTTTCAAATCCCCCTTCAGTCCGAGGTTGTCCGAAAATAAGAAAATCACCAGCTTGTCACTCCCCGCGCAGGCGGGGAATCCGTCTGGAATGCGGAGTTTATCCAAAGCGGCAAATGTCATTCCCCGCGCAGGCGGGGAATCCAGTTGGTAACGGGACTGAGGCTTCATAACTGCCTCTCTAAAAATTAATTCTCGGACAGCCTCAGACCTGCATCCAGATTATTATGAGACTCTTAGTAAAACATTATTGAAATCGCAATTTACACTCACGCCTACCCTGTTTTACCCGGGGCCGGCCTCACGCGGTCGCTTCTGTGCAAGCGGGATTTGCCTTTCCGATACTGTTCAATGTATCCCGCAAAATCCCAGGTGGACAGGAATTTCTCCGCCGCATGCCTGCCGGACTCGTAAAGGGCCTGGCTTTTCTCCCAGGAGATATCGAACTCGGTTGTTCTGATACCCAGTGTCGGAATGGGGATGGTACGGACAAACTGTTCGTCTTTGATGTACCGCGCATCATGAGCTTCCATCATGGTGGAAAACAGGGCGGCAAGCAGGCTGATTGGTCCCTTCACCCAGTGCGGGACTTCCAGGTTTTCCTCAGGCTCAACCAGCTTGAAGCCGAAGGTAGGCCACTCCGGGATGCCTTCCTTACTGTCGAAAAGCCATACGGGAAAATTACTTAGTATGCCTCCATCCACTATATACTGTTTGTGCCTGATTCTCCTTTTTGTATTGCAGCTTGACCGGCTCGTAGAAAAAGGGAATGCTCATGCTCATCCGCACCGCCATGGCGACATCGAGGTCTTCCGGAAGGATGCCGAAATCGATAATATCCTGCGGCAACACCAGCATCCGCCCCCTGGAGATATCCGAGGCGATTACTCTGAGCTTAAACCGGTAACGGTCGTCCCTCTCGTTTGCAATTATGAGTTTGCCGAAGGTGTCCTTACCTTTTTTGCGGAGCAGTTCTCGTAACCAGTCCTCGATAAACTTGCCTTCATAAATGCCCTTCTCGAAGATGAGGCTGCCGAGGGGACCGGCCACGGGAATCCTGTCGAGGAGGCCGGTATCCTTGAACCTGCTGTAGTCCAGCTCCGACATGAGCTTTTTCAGCTCTTCCGCAGTGTAGCCGGCGGCCAGCAAAGCGGCCACAATGGCCCCGGCTGATGTTCCCGCCAGGTTAGCCCACTGGTAGCCGCGCTCCTCGATGACGGCGGCCGCACCGACCAGACCTATTCCCTTAACGCCGCCGCCTTCGAAGACGGCGTCTGCCAGCAATTTGTTTTCCGCTTCCATTGCTTACCCCAGTCATGACAAGGTAGTGTATCAACTTGGCGTACAAGTATAAATCGATGATGCAAAAAGACCGTCTTTCCGTTCACCCTGAGCCTGTCGAAGGGCGTTGTGCTTCAAAATGATACACTACCCATAAATCATTAGGATTGTCATTCCAGCGAAGGCTGGAATCCAGGTGGGGTATGGATGGATTCTTCGTCATCACCTTCCTCAAAGTGAATTTTCGGACACCCTCTCTAGGGAGTTAATTATTTTCATCGTTCGCGAGTCCGCCAGAGGCGGATGTCAAATTGTTTGGTATTTTGAGCTTTCAGTTCTCAGAACAGGCATGTGCCGGTGGGACAACCACCTGAGTATTCAGACTCTACGGTTACATACGGCGCAGGCTCGATTGCTGCCACAGGGACTTCCCCGGCCAGAGTGAGCACCTGCTGTTTCTTGCTCCCGTAGCGGTATATGGTTATTCCCTTGCATTTGAGCTTGTGCGCCATTACGTATATGTGATGGATGTCTTCCGGGGTAGCTTCAGCAGGCAAATTTATGGTCTTGGAAACGGAGTTATCAACGTGTTCCTGGAAGACCGATTGCATCCTGAGGTGCCATTCCGGCGTAATGTCCCAGTCGGTGACAAATACTTTGCGTATGTCTTCAGGCACTCCTTCGAATCCCCGCAGCGTGCCCCTGCGCGCCACCTGCTCCATGAGGTCCTGCGAGAAGAAGCCGCGCTCCCGCGCTATCTGCTCGAACACCGGATTTACCTCCATCAGCCTCGTCCCTTCCATGACATTGCGGACATAGGCGAGCGCAAAGAGCGGCTCGATGCCGCTGGAGCAACCGGCGATGATGCTGATGGTCCCTGTGGGGGCAATGGACAGCACGGTGGCATTGCGCATCCTCAGACTAGTCTCCGGCAAGTCATAGATGCTTCCTCTGAAGTTGGGGAAAACACCCCGCTTGACGGCTAATTCAACCGAAGCCTTGTGCGCCTCGTCTGAGATGAACTTGATTATGCGTTTCCCTGTTTCCAGACCGTTATCAGAATTGTAAGGAATTCCCATCTTCACCAGGGCATCGGCGAATCCCATCACCCCCAGCCCGATTTTTCGATTCCCGAATTTAGTGATTTTCTCAATGGCGGGAAGAGGAAAAATGTTGGCCTCTATCACGTTATCCAGAAAATGCACGGTAGTCCGGACAATGTCCTTCAGCTTGCGCCAATCGATTTTGCCATCCAGTACCAACAGAGCCAGATTGATTGAACCCAGGTTGCAGCTTTCGTACGGAAGCAAAGGTAGTTCACCGCAGGGATTGGTGGCCTCCAGCCGCCCGATGTGCGGGGTGGGATTACGCCGGTTAATCTCGTCGAGGAATATCATGCCGGGGTCGCCGCTCCGCCAGGCGTTATTGACCATCATACTGAAGAGGTCGCGTGCGTTTATGGAGCGCGACGCTTTACCCGTTCGCGGGTTGAGCAACGGCCAGTTTTCCCCTTTTGAGGCAGCTTCCATGAAAGCGTCTGTGGCCCCCACCGAGATGTTGAAATTGGACAGGACAGACTCATCGCTTTTGGCCAGGACAAACTCCACGATGTCGGGGTGGTCGGCATTGAGGATGCCCATGTTGGCCCCACGCCTTTTACCACCCTGCTTCATCACCCCTGTAGCAGCATCGAATATCTTCATGAAGGAGACCGGACCCGAGGCCACGCCCTTGGTAGAACGTACCATATCGCCTTTTGGCCTCAGGCGACTGAAGGAAAAACCGGTGCCGCCCCCCGACTGGTGTATTATTGCCATGTTCTTCAATGTTTCGAATATGTCAACAATCGAGTCTCCTACAGGAAGAACAAAACAGGCGGAGAGCTGGCCTAAAGGAGCTCCCGCGTTCATCAGGGTTGGCGTGTTGGGCATGAACTCCAGCGAGCTTATCAGTTTGAAGAATTTATCTTCCAGTTCCTTTGTATCAGCGGTAGGGTCGAATTTGGTCTCCACCGAAGCAATAGCATGCGCCACCCGGCGGAATAGCCCGGTTGGAGTCTCGATGACTCTGCCTTCCTCGTCCTTTAACAGATAGCGACGCTCCAGCACCTTGACGGCATTGATGGTCAGCTTGAGGTCATCGCGGACCCCTATCGCTTTTTTAAGTCGGCGCACATCCGCGCGTTGCTGGCGGTAGAGGATATAAGCCTTGGCTACATTGGGCTCGCCCCGGCTCATCAAAACTTCTTCTACAATGTCCTGAACATTCTCCACGCCGGGGCTCTTGCCGGCAAACCTTTCTTCGATGAGTTCAATCACACGCCGGGTGAGCTGCGCCGCAAGCTCCCTGTTGCCGGTCTTGCTGGCAAGTAGCGCTTTGTAAATTGCCTGTTCAATTTTCTCCGGCTCAAATGGAACGATAGATTCATCACGCTTGCGGACTTGGGTAACTTTCATCACCTTCATCTTCGCTCTCTCCCGGCAAAACAACCCTCTCCCTTTCATGAATTATCCTGCGGTCGCCCAGGTATCATCATAATCTCGTAGGGGCGGGTTTCGAACCCGCCCGCCCGGGGCATGGCCCGCCTTCAACGAACAGCCCGGCTGGGCACGCCCGTTTCTGCTCTCCTTTCCTCCCATTCGACTACCACTCCATCGTACTTTTCATGTATCATTTTCCTGTCATACTCCCAGAACTCTTCAAGCATGGCATCCTGCTCTGCTTGAGTGAAGTACCCCGGACAGAAATAAAAGAATTTTTCTTCTCTGGTTATGTGAGCCGGATATAGTTTTGCCAGCTCTCTTAAACAGAGCCTGATTTCAGAGGCAGGACCACTTCCGCCCTGAATTGCATCGCGTAGCCTCTTCACGAATGTCCTGGCATTTGTGTGGTCTCCAAGAAGCTCATCCAGTTTTTCCTGATGCTCAGCTTGAAGATGTTTTTTACCGAGTTCTCTGAAAAGGATATCCTCCTCTTTGCCGTGATGGGTTTTGTCCGCATATGTCCGCAGGAAATCCACTAAAGTCCTGCCGAATGCGATGTCTGTGTTATTAATCTTGGCCGCTGGGTCCTCAATCAGGGCAACCATCCGCTCGATTAGCCTGTGTTCCGCCATAAGTTCATCGATTGGCTTCATGTCATCCTCCTGGCTCAGAAACTTTCCGAAGAGCGCTAGGAGAGTGTCCGAAAATGTCATTCTGAAGGAGCAACGCGACTGAAGAATCCGTTTATCCATACGCAAAACACGGATTCTTCGCTGCATGACAATTCGCTGTTTTTGGACAGCCTCCTAGTGCTTTGTTGCAAAAGCAACCCTACTAATAATTAATCTCAATATCCGTTCACCCTGAGCTTGTCGAAGGGCAAACATCAGTTGGCTAATTTATGTAACCAAGCACTAGTAAATTTAGATATGCGCCATGAATTCCTTCCAACTGGTCGCAGGTAGTGTCTCAGTCCTGCAATGTCCGTGCCCCCGGATGAGCATAGCTGCCCGCTCTACCTGCCTGGGGTCCTCCGATTCCACTACATCAACGATGTCAAAGCGGCCCATGGTGAAATAGCTTTCCCTCCACTTTACACCCGGGCATTCACTCTTAATCTTTGCGGACACACTAGTGGCAAGTTTCTTGAAGTCTTTGGGGTCTCCGAACGCTCCTGGCGAAATGCGGCTTAATATAATGTAGGTTGCCATGTTACTCCTCCTGCTCTGATATTAAGGGACATCCACATTCCACACCCTTACCACCACCCTGCCACCGAATCATTTTCTCTGATACATTCCAGCGAGCACTCCAACTGGTAAATCGTGTTATTTAATTCAAGAATGGCCGTATCAAGGTGACTTATTACCATGTCAAACTTGAGCCTGGCTTCTGCGCTAAGACCTACCACCTCATCCCATTTTGATGTAATCATGTCCTTCCCCCTTATTTGGCTTTTACTACCGGGAAAACTATGCCATAAAGCTTAGCGTACAGGGTTTCAGCCGCGAGGGAAATCGGGGAACATACGTAATTGCACATTAAAAACGCCCGTAATTATGAAAGCCACAGGAAGGTTTCTATTGCTTCCTGGTTTTAGTCCACGGAAATTAAGGGACTTCTCAACACTAATTACGTGCCCTTACGTATTCCATTTATTACCGGAGGAGCGCAAAATAACTATTATACTTTATTTTCCGATAGCTTGAAGGAGGTACTCAAATGTCAGAGAACATTAATCTAAAGGTGGAGCAGGTTATCACACGCAGGACATTTCTTAAAGGGAGTCTTGGGGTAGGAGTCGCGCTGCTGGCTGTTCAGACCGCCGGTTCGGCCATTCTTTCCGGCTGCGCCGCAGCTCCCAGTCCCGACATCACTAGCACTTCTTCCATCGATTTCAACCACAGCCACAATGCCACTATCCCCGGCGCTGATATCGATAATGCGCCATCCGAAAAGACCTATACTTCCGATGGCGCCAGCCATACGCATGCCATTACATTGAAAAAGACTGACTTCGAAACGATTAAGAAGGGACAGCAAGTCAGCGTAGTCTCAACAGCTACGGGCACCACTCCCCACACCCATACCTTTAATATAATGAAGGCTTAGCGGGCAAAACTGGAACCAAAAATATCATATGTCATTCTGACCCCGAGCCCAGAGCGCCTTTAACAACAGCACGGCGACCCCTGTGGTCGCCGTGCTGTCCATTACCATTCCGACGAAAGTCGGAATCCAGCCCCACCATTCCACTTGATTCCTCCGCCTCAGGCAAACGGGAATGACAGAATCGGGTGTATTTTCATCGTTCGCGGGTACACCCTGGAGCACGTTCCTCCGGCTGCATTATTTTTATTCCCCTCTTCCGCCTCTCATACACAGCTTCTCCAACAACCCAAATCCTCATAAAAACGTTTAAGATTCTAAACACCCCAATTTAACTACGCAAGTTCACTTATCGTATACCTACTTAAAAACAATTAAGTATGCCATACATACAAAATTACGTGCCCCTACGTATATCCCCGCATATCCCCTGGTTGTATGCTGAAATTTAGGGAGTTTTTTATGCAACGTCCTTAATTCTTGCGCATAATCTCGTAGGGGCGGGTTTCGAACCCGCCCGGGCACGGCATGCCGTGCCGCTACATCGGCGCTTCGGACATGTAACACTGCTACAAATGTATGCGCAAACATCTATGTCGTTACATATAGTACATGGCATAGGTTGGAATAAGCGCTTTGCCAGAAGGAAGAGGTGACAATATGTCTAAACGAATTACCACACTTGCGGTATCCATTATGATGTTAGCCCTGCTTATTGTCGCGTCAGTAAACGTGAATGCCCTACCGACAAAACCTGATGCCGTGGCAGGTCGCACGGAGGCCGTGGTAGGAGCGCTTGACCCTGCCGCTGTACGAGCGGCCGCCGCTGCCGCGGGGCTGGGAAGTCTCCGTGAGGTGACGGTCCCACAGATTAACAACATAGGCGATTTTATTAACGCCGGCCCGGGAGCCCGCAGCATGGCGATTGTGCTGGGCAAAGCGCTGTTCTGGGACACCCAGGTGGGCAGCGATGGAATGTCATGCGCCTCCTGCCATTTTCACGCCGGCGCGGACAACCGCACCAAGAACCAGTTGGGCCCGGGAATTTTGGCAAATCCGCCGGATAACAGTTTCGGCAATTCCAGCGTGGCTGGTGTCACTGGTTTCACCCAGTTTGGCCCGAACTATACGCTGACCGCAAACGACTTCACATTTCACCAGGTTACCGACCCTATGAGAGAGGACTATAATCACCGGGTCATTATTAAGGATACCAATGATGCTGTTTCCTCCCAGGGGGTCTTCAAGGCCAACTTCACAGGCATCGTCCCCGGCCAGGCCAACGATGCGGGCGCCGCCGTAGCCGACCCCATCTACAACGTCGGCGGTGTGAATGTTCGCCGGGTTGAGCCGCGCAACACGCCAACGGTCATCAACGCCGTGTTCAATGTAGATAACTTCTGGGATGGCCGGGCAAAAAATCAGTTCAACGGAATTAACCCGTTCGGCCCCCTGGACTCCAATGCCACCATCCTGGTCAACAGCATTGGCACGCTGAGCCAGGTGCAGGTCAGCATCCCTAACTCAAGCCTGGCTTCACAGGCAGTCGGCCCGCCCCTGAGCGACCTCGAGATGTCATACGTCGGTCGCACCTTCCCTGATATAGGTAAAAAAATGCTGGCGGCGCGTCCGCTTAACTTTCAGAGGGTACACGTCAACGATAGCGTCCTCGGCCCGTTCTCCAGGGCAAGCCAGAACCCGCCCCTGAACGGTTTGACATTCATTACCTATACCGAGATGGTGCAGACTGTCTTCCAGTCCAAATACTGGGACTCTGCCAACATCATAACCTTCGATGTCAATGGCAACCGGGTAATAAATCCCCCGGGTACGCCTAATGGCTACACCCAGATGGAAGCCAACTTCAGCCTGTTCTTCGGACTGGCAGTGCAGGCATACGAATCCACGCTGGTATCAGACAGGACGCGCTTCGACCTTTTCATGGAGGGAGATAATCAGGTGCTTACTCAGGACGAAATGGCCGGACTCCTGGCTTTTGTCAACGCGGGCACTCCGGCGCAACTGGCAAATCCCCTGTTTACCGATGTGACCAAAGGCGCCTGCATAAACTGCCACCGCAGCGCGACTTTCAGTGATGCTACTTTTACCGGCCAGGGCGTAGAAGGTCAAATCGAACTGGAGCCGGCGCCTTTTCTGATTGATGGCGCCATCAGAGTGGGCACGGAACTGGTACTTTTGGATAATGGCTACTATAACATCGGTGTCCGTCCGACCAGCGAGGACCTGGGGAGAGGCGGTACTGCATTGGGCAAGCCGCTTTCCGCCAGCCGTCAGGCACTGGCCGGATATCCCTTTGCCCCGCGCATCCCCGCGAACGCTCCCCAGAATCCCAGGGTACAGGTGGATGGCGCCTTTAAGGTGCCGACACTCCGTAACGTAGAGATGACCGGCCCGTATTTCCACAATGGCTGTCAGCAGACCCTGAGACAGTTGCTCCTGTTTTATCACCGGCATGGCGACTTCGGAGAGAGCAATATTGCCAATATCGACTCCCCGCTGGCCTTGATTAAGCTGGATGCGAGGGTCACCGCTTCCGGACGAGACCTGGATACGGACCAGCTGGTGAAGTTCATGCTGACACTGACTGATGACCGGGTGCGCTACGAGATGGCCCCGTTCGACCATCCCCAGCTTTTTGTCCCTAACGGCCACCAGGGAGACAGCAACAGCATCACCCAGTTCACCCAGGTAAACGGCGTGAATGTGGCTAACGATGATATGCTTGAGATACCTGCGGTAGGCCGCGAAGGCCGTCAAGCTGAAGGTCTCGATGCGCTCAGTCCCTTTATGGGTACAGGCGCGCTTCAGGCAACTACTATCAGTCTTCGCGGCGGGTGGAATACATTGTCCACACCCGTAAAATTGCACTCCAGCATGGACACTTGGGGTGAAATTACCGCCCGTGCCGGGCTGAGCTACCAGGTGGCTTACAGGTGGGATGGGACCGCTTTCCAGGCCATCGACCAGAACTATGTCCTCACACCGCTGGATGCCATCTTCGTAAAAATGAACACATCGGCCACCATGGAACTTGTTCCCACTGAAAGTGTCTCTTCGCCACCCACCAAAGCTCTAACTCCGGGCTGGAACCTGGTAGGGTCAGCCTTCCTGGACGCGGAGATGCCGGTGAAGGATGCCCTCGTTTCCGCATACTTTGCTCCCCAGGTCGTGCCCAACGCGGTCCCGCCGTGGGGGTACACCCAGATAGTCAGTCCGTCTACCAACGCGCTTGAGTGGACCTATATCCGGGACGGCCTCAACATTCCCAGCATGGTACTCGGTGAAGGTTACTGGGTTAACATGGTCAATGCCGGCCAGATAAGTGGCTTTACCTCTACCCCGGTGCTCGTGCTGCGTTAAACATCTCAAAAAACGGGGCTCCGGCTCAAGCCTGAGCCCCCTTCGTAGACACCGTAGGGGCGACCCCCTGTGGTCGCCCGGTAATTATATGCAACGTCCTTAGTTATTACGCATAATCTCGTAGGGGCGGGTTTCGAACCCGCCCGCCCGGGGCACGGCCTGCCGTGCCGCTACACGGCGCTTCGGACATGTATGCGCAAACATTTATGTCGTTACATATAGTAGGCCAATCATATTGGCGAACCCCCTGCGGTCGCCCGGTATTAAACTGAGAAGAACACATGAAAATGAAAACAACAACTGTCTTTGCGAGACCCGCCTCTGGCGGGGCGAAGCAATCTCAATCAGGCTCCTGCGAAAATAGCCTCTTTGTCATTCCCGTCCGCCTCAGGCGGAGAATCCAAAAGCGGGGATGGGTGTGTCTCCCCCCTTCGCAAAAGCCTGCCTGAGCCTGCCCGGAGCGAAGCCGAAGGGTACCTGATACGGGGAGCTTGTCCCGTACTCGATACGAGCCTGTCTCAGAATTCGATAAAAATGCTGGGAAAGGATAAAAATCAACGGCTCACAGGTCCGCCAGGGGCGGATGCCACCGGAAAGAAAATAGGTAAAAACTTACTATTCTGAGACA
>JACPPQ010000176.1 GCA_016190925.1 Chloroflexota bacterium
AATGATTCATGGAGGCTACCGTGAAACGCTGCTATGCTGATACTCCTGAAGGACAAATTCACTATCGCACCGAAGGCAGTGGTGAGCCGCTTTTGATGCTCCATCAGATTGGCCTTTCTTCAGACCAGTATTTAAAGGTCATCCCTATACTTTCGAAACACTACCAGGTTCTGGCTATGGACATCATTGGGTATGGGTACTCGGACCAGCCTCCTCCGGGATATAAGACGGCGGACTATGCCAGAAGCACTTTCCATTTCCTTGATGCCCTGAAAATAAAGAAAATTAGCATCGTTGGGGCACGCTTTGGGGGTTCAATTGGAGTCGAGATGGCTGCGTCACAGCCGGGGCGGGTGGACAAATTTATCATTTCAACCTGCACTCACCTTGAGCCGAAAGCACGGGACGAGAGAGGAGCCAGGCCTACTTACAGGCCAATGGAGATTAAACCGGACGGCTCGCATTTGATGAAGTTGTGGGAAACCCGCAGCAATGTGGCGGTAGGTCACGGGCCTGAAATGGTACACAATTTTGTGGTTAATTACCTGAGGTCGGACTTCGGCCTGAGGGCCGAGGACGGGCACAAAGCCCTGTACTCGTATAATATACAGGACCGGCTGCCTCTGATAAAATGCCCAACCCTGCTTATATACGGGACGGGCGATGCCTATTACGACCGGCGAGAAGTCACCAGGAAGCTTATCCCGCGGTGCAAGATAAAGCTTATCGAAGGGGCGCGTTCCCTTGCCATGTATGAGAAACCTGAGGAGTATTCCCGGGCTATCCTTGAGTTCCTGGAAAACCCCGAAGCGTAGCCAAAGCGTCACTTGATGGTTTTGACTTTGCCGACTCTGGTGAAGTACTCTTCGGGGATTAGCTCCGGTTTTTTGTAAAAGAGGTGAGTGCAGGGTTTCCACGGGTCGGCATCGAAGAGCGTGATTCTTATAGGGTAGCCGCGAATATCAATGGGAATTATCTCAAATTGCAGGGCGCAGTGAATGCAGTGGTAAGGCACCCCTGCTTTGTTCCACGTCCACGGATAAGCCTTCCTGGTTAAGCCCACTTCCCGTTTTCTTCTTATCCTGCCGGCGCTGCCGCAAGGGTCGTACGCAACGATGTATTTCTGTTCGTCCTCTGTCACCTTGAAAACACCGTGGTGGCAAAGCTGGTGTTCGGTGCACCGATGTAGGGATTCCAGCGTGCCTGGGGTCTCGGCCAGCCACTTGGCGATTTTGGGCACAGCTCGGTCATACCAGGCCATCATAGCGGCTTCTTCGCCGGCGCTGTTTGCCAGAAGAGTAGTCAATTTCTCGTGGAGGTCGTGACAGGATTCAAGCGTCTCTTCATCCAGAAGAAAAAGGTAGTCCAGTAGAGCCAGGGCATTCTCCTTTTTCTTCCCTTGAATAAGCTTCGCGAAGCAGGGTCCATGTGGGCACCGATAGCTCGGTAGGACCATCCAGGCGGGCCATTCTCTTCAAAGCCGGGGAATACTTCAGCATTATCTGACTCCTTGCTGGTACTAAGCCCACACTAGCGGACAATGTTAAGCTACTTTCGACCTTTCACCTCGGGATTAGCCAGGACGCGAGGCCAGCCCCCTTGCAGAACCTGTACCACTGCCTCAATCCCTTCGCGGCGTAGCTCGGCTAGCGACTCCTGTGAATACCACGATGAATGAGGTGTAACTATAATATTATCCAGTTGCAGCAAGGGGTTGTTCACGTCAGGCGGTTCCGGGTCGGTGACATCTATCCCGGCTCCGGCTATCAGCCCCCGGGTAAGAGCCGTATACAGGGCTGACTCGTCGATGAGACCTCCGCGGGCGTTGTTAATAACATAAGCGGTGGGTTTCATTTTACTTAATGTTTCAAGATTGAGCAAGTGCCTGGTCTCTTTGGTCAATGGAGCGTGGACCGAGATATAATCTGATTCTTTAAGCAGGTTATCGAGCGTTACCAGTTTGATTCCCAGTTTCTCTGCTTGTGCCTGGGACAAATAAGGGTCATGAGCAATAACCGTCAGGCCGAAAGCCTGCGCTTTGCGGGCCAGAGCCTGTCCAATTCTTCCCGCCCCGATTATTCCCAGGGTCTGAGTTTTTAACCTGCGGATAGGTCTTGCTATTTGAGTGGTCTCTGTTCTACCGGCTTTCCACAGACCCGCCCTTACAGCCTGTCTTAACGGAATCAGCTTTCTTGAAAGGGCTAAGATAAAGGCCATAGCATGGTCTGAGACCTCTTCTATGGCATAGTCAGGAACAACCGAAACGGCAATGCCCTTTTCTGTTGCTGCGGCAATATCTATGTTGTCATAGCCAATTCCCAGGCGGCTGATGACTTTACATTTTTCCAGGGCTTCGATTACTCTCCTGGTGAAAGGCTCGTTCGGGCCTGTAAGCACCGCATCTGCCTCCCGGCAATTTGCGATTATTTCATCCTCTGTCCTGGACGGGGCGCTGACAAGCTTTGCTCCGATTCTCCCCGCTATTTCCTCCTCCTGGGGAGTAGGCGCAAAGCTAGCCGTCAAAACAACCTTGTAGGCCATTACGAATGCCCTCCACTCAGCAAACCAACAAAAGGATAGAATCGTTGGGATAGACCTTGGTGCGAATGAGCGAGTTCGAATCCCTTCATCTGGAGCCGCTCTTCAGTGGTTACCCCTCTTTAATCAGTGTAACACTTAAAGGCCGATACAGGGCATGTCTTCATAGGGCCACAGGCAGAATGACTCACACCCATCATCCGTTATTCGATAGGTATTTTCTATCTTAGCCCCTGCTACCCCCGGAACATAGATCTGGGGCGCATAGGCAACGCACATATTCTTTTCCAGAACCATTTCGGGTTCGTCCAGTGCAGTCTGTGGTCCATCGTCATAGCGGATACCCATGCCACCGAAATGATTTTGAATCGTGGCACGGAACTCTTTTATATCCGCCACGCCTTTAAATACCCTCGTACCTACATTAGGACGTATCCTGGTCCACTCATGGTTTGTTATTCCCGGCTTGAGCAGTTCGGCAACCTTCTGCTGCATTTCAGCGACAGTCTCATACAATGCTTTCTGTATCGGGGTTGGCCTGGTAGTACCAACCAGGAAAGTCCGGCTATAACATACCTTGTAACCCATGTAGGTGACATGGCAGGGCTCCAGAGTCAGGAACTCACCGGGCCGGACTACCCTATCCGACCAGTTGAAACCCCTGGGAGCAATCCTGGGACCAGACTCTGTTACCCACCCTTCAAGGAATTCTGCTCCAGCATCGAAGATGCCTGAAGCCACTAAAGCCCGGGCATGGTCTTCCGTCTGGCCTGGCATGAATTCTCGAGCCAGACGCGCAAAGCCGAGCTCATCACAGGTAGCCGACATTCTCATGAGCTCTATCTCGTCGTCTGTTTTCATCGTAGTAGCTTCCACTGCCCAGGCATTACCATCAACAACCTTCAAGCCGGCCTTAGTTAACGAATCTATCACAATTGGCGAGGCATAATCTACACCGATTGGCAAATCACTAACGCCGTGCGCCTTCAGAAGGTCCGCTACCTGCTGGCCGAACCTTGCCCAACGCTTCTCCTGGTCTGCCCACGGGCGATTGAAAATAATCCCGGGATTGCACAAAACATCCTCCCGGACCAGTCTATCTTTCAGCCAGGGGCAGTCAGCAAATACCTGTGTATCAAATTTTGCGATAGGGTAATAAGGAAATCCGGCATCCCTGATTATCAAAACGAAACGCCATGGAATATGCCTGGCATAAGGATGATTCCACGGGCGACCAAGATAGCGGCCACTATCCCAGTTAAAGACCACACTGGCACCGATGCCCCATTTATGTAGCATCTGGTGTGCTCTGGCTAGCCTGTCTTTCCTGAGACGGTCGAAATCAACTCTCTGTTGCCAATCAACAGCAGCTTTTCCGTATGTCATGTTAAAACTCCTTTACTTACTTAATATATTCATCTTTGGCTCGTAGCTCTCGTAGCTAATGTACTAACCAGTAATATACCCTTATACTACCCCCTTTTAACATCCTTTCGCTTAATTCGCGTCTTCTTGCTGATAACAGCGATAGTAGCTCCCTGGTTAAGTAGTATTTCCGCTTCCCTGAGCTTGTTGATTACCTGTTCCGGTGCGTATCCTTTCTTGGCCATTTGTTCCCCCTTCTACGAGATTATAACTGGTATCGTTTTCGGGGGGCACGTCACCCTTAAATAAATATTTTACTTTTTATCTTGGGTTATCCCCCGATAAACTAAAACCACCTGCCTGGATTTTTCTCTGGCCTTACCTCCCGATAGGCCGCCACGTTTATTGCGGGCTAGCATGATTGTCATCTCTCATGGCGTTTCTAAAGGTGTCAGAAAAGGTGCGTCTCTTATTTATTAGTTTGGGCTGGCCTCAGCCTTACTGCTTTGCCCTGCTTACTGGACTCTAAAATGGCATTGGTTAATCTGACCATCTCAAGCCCGTCTGCTCCGGAAGCGTTGGGCTCCCTGTCCTCTTCAATACACCTGTTGAAGGCTTCTATCTCCGCTATAAAATTCCCGATTTCCGAGGTGGCAACCTCCATACCGGAGGTAGAGGCGTCACTCAGCACAAGAAGCTTTCCTTGAAGTGGCATGCCTACTGTGCAACTTCCTGTTATCCGGGATTTGGTACCATAAATTACCACATCATTGTAGCTACGTGGAATATGCATTCCGGAAACGACGTGACAAAACGGGCCGTTTTCAAACTTCAGGATAACAAGCACTGTCTCCTCGAGGGGAAGGCCTGTCCACTTTTCATCTGTCAATGCCACAACCGTCTCGACCTCTTGACCCAGTAGAAAGCGCAAAAGGTCAAGGCAGTGTATGCACATCCCCACCAGCGCCCCGGCTCCCGCCATTGCCGGTTCCGCGCGCCAACCGCTGAGTGACTTATTGAGGGACCGACTATACTGCACCGAAGCCAGAGCTATTTTACCTGTCGCGCCAGACTGAATCAGACGACGTGCTTCAATGTGAGCCGGATGGTGACGGTTCTGGAACCCGAGTCCCAGCTTTACTTTGTTCTTCCGACAGGCCTCTACCATACGCTCGCAGTCCGCAACGGTAATGGCCATCGGTTTTTCGCAGAGCACGTGTTTGCCGGCTTCGGCCAGCCGGATGGTTTGCTCTGCATGCAAAGCATTAGGGCTGGTCAAGTGAACCACTTTGACATCGGGGTCAGACGCCAGCATATCAAAGGAATCATAGCTTCGCTCTGCCCCGTGCTTGGCAGCAAAGTCCGCCCCTCTGGACTTGTCTCGACTGTACACTGCCACGAGTCTGGTATTAGTCGCCTTAGCAAGAGCCGGCGCTATGTAGTTACTGGCTAACCAACCCGTCCCGACGATTCCCCACCCCCTGTTTTTAGCGTGACTGGTCATTAGCTTTTCTCCTACTGATACGGGTTCAGATGAAACGGCCTATATTTTACGCGCCACCTCAGAACCCTCTCTTATTGCGTCAATTATCATGCCCTGGTTCTGGCAATCGCCGACAATCACGACTTCTGTAACTTCTTGCAAAGGTTCTGCCAGTGTCCTGTCAGGTTTTCTACCAGCCGCCCGTACCACACTATCGGCCGTGAGTTCGCGGCCATTTTCCAGGACCACGGCCTGGCGGGTTATGCGTTTTACCTTCGCATTGGTCGATATGGTAACTCCTGACTCTCTGAGCCTTTTTGCCAGAGCCACTTTTGAGGCTCCATGCATTCCGCCTGCGATTTCAGGCAGCATTTCAATGATAGTCACTTTCTTGCCCTTGACTGCCAGGAATTCTCCGGTCTCACAGCCGACTATGCCGCCCCCCACAATCACCACCGATGTTCCTTTAATCTGTGCTTTCCCGTTCAGCACATCCTCAGCCAGAACTACATTATCGCCATCAATCCCAGGGATTCCGGGGATGAAGGGAACCGAACCGGCCGCCAGTATGACAGCATCAGGCTTGAGTTGCTTCACGGTCTCGGCAGTAACCTCTTTGCCAACTGTGATATCGATTCCCAGTTTGCGAATCTGGGTCGAGAGGTAATTGACCAGATTAGGAATTTCATTCTTATGGGGCGGTATCGAGGCAAGCAACAGTTGCCCGCCGAGCTGTCCATTCTTCTCATAAAGAGATACTTTGTGTCCTCTCAGGGCGGCTATTCTACTTGCTTCCATGCCCGCTGCCCCCCCGCCAACTACCAGCACTTTCCTGGGATTCTTTGACGGGACTATCTGGAAGGTCTCCTCTCTACCTAAAGTGGCGTTGACTGCGCACCTCATCTTTCCCGGTTCCTGGTTTGTCTTATTGCACATGCCGCAAGCGATGCATGGCCTGATGTCTTCGAAGTTCCCCCGCATCGACTTGGCCGGCAGTTCCGGGTCAGCCAGTAGCGCCCTGCCCATGTATATCAGGTCAGCCTTGTTTTCATTCAGGATGCTTTCGGCAAGAAAAGGGTTGTTTATCCGGCCTACGGCGCCAACCGGGATGCTCACTGCTTTTTTAAGCGACTGTGCCAGATGGACCAGGCAGCCTTGTGGGACCCAGGCTCCAAGGTAAGTCATCCCGACATCATCTGGTGCGGCTCCGTAATGCCCGGCTGAGGAGGTTATGGCATTGATGCCTGCGTCCTGAAGCATCATGGCAATAAGTCTGGTATCTGCCTGTGTCAAGCCTCCTGGTAAGAACTCGTCACCGCTTATCTTGAATAGTACGGGATAGTCACTACCGGCCTTATCCTTTATGAGCTTCACTATTTCGATGGCGAACCTGGTCCTATTCTCCAGGCTGCCACTGTATTTGTCGGTACGCTTGTTGCTGAGGGGAGAAAGGAACTGCGAGATAAGATAGCCATGAGCACCATGCAGTTCCACGCCATCAAATCCGGCTTTCCTGGACCTTAATGCAGCATCGGCAAAGTCCTCTACCAGGGCTTCAATCTCAGCAGCGGTCAGCTCTTTCGGCACATCGCTGGTGCCAACGCATGGGATAGGGGAAGGCGCCCTGGGGATAACCCCGTCGTTTTTTGCGGGTGTCGCTCTTCTTCCGGCATGATGCAATTGTAAAATAGAGCGACAATTGTGTTCGTTTATCGTCCTGGCTAACTTCGTCAACCCCGGAATACAATCGTCGCTGTACGCTCCGAGTTGATAGGTAACGGTTTTCCCGTCACGGGAAACAGCAGTGACTTCGGTAGTTATCATCCCGACGCCACCCTTAGCCCGCTCGGCATAGTAGGCTAGCTGGCCAGGTGTTACCATGCCTAATTTATCTGAGAAGTTTGTCCCCATTGGGGACATCACCAGTCGATTCTTCGAACGAATCGCTCCGATGTTTATTGGCTCAAAAAGCCTTTTCAGCTGCAAGGGTTTCTTCTTTCGTAATTATGGTTGACTTGAAGAGATGGATGTTCTCAGCGCTTTTGACTTTCTCAATTTGGTTGCTCTGGAACTCCGAGAACAGTATTTTTCTGCTGCGGTAACAGAGTTGAGCTAGTCCATCATATTTGGCAATAATAACACTATCTGTGGAAAGAGAATAAGCAAAATTAAACCAATGACATCACAGATAATAAATGGAGTTATTCCGCTAATAATTGCTCTCATGCTTTTCTCCGGCATTGCCCCTTTGGCAGCAAACAGGGAGAGACCAAACGGCGGGGTTTCCATTCCTATCTCACAATTGACGACTACCAGGATGCCGAACCATGTAGGGTCAAAACCGGCTTTCATGGCCAGAGGGAACATCAAGGGCAGCAGCAAAAACATCATTGCGACAGTATCCATAAAGGTCCCACTAATCAGAAAAATGACCATAAAACTAACCATGAGCATCATTGGCTGCAAGTTAAGTTCCTCTACCGTGGCCACCATCGCTTTTGTCAGACCACTCACAGCAATGAGATGGTTAAAGAGAAAAGCCCCGACGACGATGAGGATAAGCATGCCCATAATATTTACAGTGCCTGCCAGTGCTCTCAGTATGGAACGGAACCCAAGCCTTCTTGTGGTGAGGCCGAGCAAAAGGACACTCGCCGCACCAAAAGCTCCACCTTCGGTTGGGGTGAAAACACCCCTGTAGATACCACCGAGCATCATGCCTGCAATGACCAAAACCGGCCAGACTTTAGAGAGCGATGCTAACTTGACTCGCCAGGGTACTGAAGGAGAAGGGGGAGCCAGCTTGGGGTCACGCCATGTGCGGAAGGACACCATGATAATGTAGATTACGGCCAGCATAAACCCCGGCAAAAAACCGGCCATGAGCAACTTCCCGATGGATGACTCGGTGATCAGGCCGTAATAAACCATAATTATGCTGGGGGGTATGATAGCAGCCAGGGGACCGGACGCAGCCACACACCCGATTGCCAGGCGTTCATCATATCCAGCCTTCTCCATTTCAGGCACGGCAATTTTACTGAAGGTCGCCGTGGTTGCTACCCCCGACCCGCATATAGTGCCAAAGCCGGCACTGGCCAGAGTTGTAGCCATAGCCAGGCTGCCGCGGATGCCCCCCACCCAATTACGGGCTGCATCGAACAGGTCCTTGCTAAAGCCAGCTTCAACTGCCAGGATGCCCATGAACACAAACATAGGCACCACAGTGAAAGTATATTTATCGAGAGAGTCCCAGGCCACAATCGGCACCAGCCCTAATCCGACACGCATACCCTGCAGGTACATGACTCCGACAACGCCAGCCACGCCCATAGCTGCGCCAACAGGCACACTGAAGAAGAGGAAAACAAAGAGCAACACCAGACTGATGGTGACGGCTGCAACCTGCTCGGGGCTCATGCCTGAGACCTCCCCCGTTTTCCAAGAGCCGTCACAATATCAACCATCTGCCTGATAATCCGCACCGACATCAGGGCAAAACCTATGGGCACAAACAATCTGAAAGGGCCGTATGGAAAACGTATTACCCCGGGAATGTAATCTGCCCACGTCTCAAGCAAATACACCGCACTTCGCCAGGTCACCAGTAACGCAAATGCAAGCGATATTACCAGCGCAAACAACTCGATAATACTTTTTGCTTTGAATGGTAGATGCTCCCGGATAATTTCTACCTCTACGTGGCCTTTATTGTTCTGAACGTAAGCCAGTGCACACAGACCACTTACGATGAAAATAAGCACCACGAGCTCTATGCTGCCCGGTAGTGTGAAAGCAAACAGATATCGGCCCACGATGTTTATGACGACAATTGTAAGAATCAGGATGATTCCCACATTAACTACATAAAGACCCAACACCCGTTCTGCTATGGTATGCCACTTCCCAAATTCGGAGAAGAATGTCGTCTTTTTCTTCATCGGCCCTCACCAGCAGAAATTTGAGTAGCCTGACCCTGGAACAGACAAGCCGGAACCAAGACTTACAATAATGCACATCATTCTGGCAGAGCCTTCGGTTCAGCGTTCGACTGAGCTCACACCGGAGTCCTGAATTCCAACTCCCGTATCAAGACCGCCCCGCGCTCTGTCCCGTACTGGATACGAGCTTGTCTCAGAATAGTAGTTTATCCCATTTTTCTTCCGGTGGCACAGGCCTCCGTGCCTGTGAGCCGTTGATTTTTATCTTTCCCCAGCGTTTTAATGATTTTTGAGACAGGCTCGATACGGGATAGATACGGGTACGGGACAAGCTTCACCGGAATGACAATGTTGAAAAGTATTTTCGCCATCCTGAATCGAGCTCGCCCCCGGACAAGGTATGCAATCCAGAGTTCAGGGCTTGCCCCTGCTACCTTAACCCGAACTGTGGGGATGAGCTTTGCAGGACTTTACATATGAGATACCGAAACGAGTGGAGAGATGGGTTAGTAACGGTCCCATCTCTCCACATCATCGCTTATTGCCAACCCTGCTTCTTGGCCTCGGCAGGGAAAAGGGCCTCGTATTTCTTGTTCAGGTCCATCCAGGCTTTCAACATCGCTGTGCCGGGCAGACCTTTCTTGTCCAGTTCCGCAGCGTAGGCATCCCGTATGGGCTTAACTGCCAGTTCGTCGAGCGCCTTTATTGTTTCCGGGGTAGAGTGCAGTTCTTTGAGTCCCTTCGCTTTCACTGCGTCTACGCCTTTTTTGGATTCAGCCAGGTCATATAGCTTGTATACGGTGCCCGCTACATCAAAGTCTTTGAGTAGCATTATCTGCTGCAAATCAGCGGGTAGTTTATTCCAGACATCCAGAGTTATGACATAGCCGTACATTTTACCACCGACTCCGGGAAAGTCCAGATTGTAGTACTTGGCTACCTCCTGGAATTTCCACAAGGGAACGCTGGCCATGGGGTAGAAGAGGGAATCCAGAGTACCCCTGAGTAAAGCCTCATATAACTCCGCTGCCGGTAAGTCTACCGCTGTGATGCCCACTTTTGCCATAATCTCGGGAATGGGAGCGCCTCCATATACACGCTGGCCCTTCAAATCCTCCCACTTTTCTACGGGTTTATTACCAATCCAGGAATAGATGGGAGCGCCAAAACCCCATAGCGGTTTCATGCCTTCCTTTTCCCATTCGGCTTTGATGGCGGGAAGTTCAACAAACTCCTCCCATGCCTTGACCCCGGCCCAGGTATTCATCATGGTGCCCAGGTAAAGGCTAAACTGGCTCAGCGGGAGTTTGGCCGGCTCGGCAGCATGCCAGTGGTAAGCCATATCAGCCACACCGGTCTTTAGTCCTTGATGAGTGGCACGTAGCGTTAACAGAGTCTGGTTGTAGTAAGGTTCAAATTTTATTCTGCCGTTACTGCGCTTCTCAATCTCTGCCATTATCGCGTCCGATGCGGGAGCAGCGCCTCCCCCCTTCCCGGACATGATTGAAACCTTGAGAGTCTTTATCGTTACCGGTGCCGCAGTTGGTGCTGTGGTTGTGGGTTTGGGAGCTGGTGCCGTAGTAGTCGGTGCCGCAGTCGGCGCTGTGGTGGTAGGCTTGGGAGCCGGTGCCGTAGTAGCCGGAGCTGGCGCTGGCGATGGCGCCGGTTTGGCGCAAGCAAAGCTCCCAAGAAGAAGACTTGTCACCAAAAACACGCTTAGTATAACCCATGTCACTTTTTTAGTCATTTTTGCCCTCCTGTTATTGGTCTCGACTTAACTTGCTAAAAATTTGACTGTACATCGGAGAATTATAACCGGGCCTCCTTTCCCCACCTCCCTGTTTTGCAAGGTGCGATTTAAAAAATTATGAGCGAGAATGACAAATCTTTACTATTCCGCCACTTGCCACGACATACACAAATATATGGCTTAGTCAACCTCTCCGACCATACTCACCTGAAGTGAACCCGATACTTCACTTGCGACTAAGGTAAAGACTCAGCCGTACAGTCAGATAATGGGGGGCGCCTTTTGTCCCCGGGCAAGATTAGTAAAATAGATGCTAGCCACCGCGTGGTTACATGACACCAGATAGTTCTTTGATAGTTTATCTGGAGGACGGTGACGAGATAAGAGACTTTTATCCCCGTCCTTTGGTACTATCGCTGCAAGAGGGTGCGGATTTTATGATGATACGTTATCATATCAGGGTTGCGTGCTAATCATCTGGGATTTCTTACTTATTTATATAATTATACTCTCCTACTTCCACCCCCTTTTCTTTGCTTCTAGCGGAAAAGCCTCATCCCATTTCTGGTATAGTTCTATCCACTTGCTCATAACGTACCGGCCAGGAAGTCCTCTGGCTTCCATGTCTTTAACAAAGGTTTCCTGTACAGGTGTTACTCCAATCCGGTTTATCTGTTCTGCCACTTCAGGAGGGGAGCTAAGCCTCTCCATTTTCGACCCTTCGACCAGAGTTAACCCTTTCTTAAGCTCCGCCAAATAATATAAGTCGTACATAATGGTGGACGCATCAATCTCTTTTAAAATATCCTGCAGGTCCTTGGGAAGTCTGTTCCAGGAGTCAAGATTCATTGCTACGCCATAATACTTACCGCCCCAGCGAGGGATGTCCGGGTTGTAATAATTGCACACCTCCTGCAATTTATACAACGGCGCATTAGAGATGTTGAAAAAAGACGCATCTATTATGCCTCTGAGCAAAGCTTCATACATTTCAGGAGCCGCTATGTTTACAGTTGTTATACCGAGTTTAGTTAGGACCTCAGGTACTGGGCTTTGCCCGTAAATGCGCAGTTTCTTTAAATCTTCGATGGTCCGCGCAGGTTTCACGCCAAAATAAATGAAGGGAGGGGCTCCCGCCGGCCACAAAGGAACCATGTTCTGACCGGTCCATTCCCCTTTTATGGAGTCAAGCTGTATAAATTCCTCCCAGGCCTTGAAACCTGCCCACATGTTCTCGCCAACTCCTAACTGGATAGTAGCCTGGCTGAGCGGTAGCATGCCGGCTGCATCTAGATAATTGAACCAGGCCATATCGGCCAATCCCCTTTTGAGACCTACGCCCGTATCTCGCTGCGTCAGTAGACTCCCGGACCAGTAATACTCAAATCTCAGTCTGCCGTTGCTGCGGCTCTCAACCTGCCCCAAAATCTCCTTCATCGCTGCCGCAGCGCCACCGGTGGGAGACATAAACATCGAGACCTTCAAAGTTATCGGCAATGTTTGAGACGCGGCCGGGGGCCTGGTACAACCGGGTACCACTGCGAAAAGGATGATGCTAAGCATTGTGGTAATCCTGGCTATTGTTAACACTTGCACGTCCTCTCTACTTACACGACAATTCTACCTTCTTCCAGGTGTTTAGTAAACTCTGAGACGGAATCGTGAAACCCGAACCGGTTCAAAAAGCGATTTTCAGAAGGTAATAACATTCGGCCTATGTTCGTCCACTGTTTCGTGGGTGCGCGAGCGATTTTTTGCCCCTATTCTCAAGCGAGAGGAACTCCTTGTCTGTTACCGTGTTTCTGTTGTACTATGTGATTGAAGATGGTTACGTCACAGGGCAATAGCGGGGACAAGATTAGGGTGCTCATAGCCGATGACCACCCCCTGGTGAGGCTTGCGCTCAGGACTATCATTGAAAAAGAGGCTGATATTGAGGTCGTTGCTGAAGCTGAGGATGGTACCCGGGCAGTGGAGCTAGCCAGACAGTTGACTCCAGATGTTGCCATTATGGACATAAGCATGCCCAGACTAAGCGGTCTGGATGCAACCCGTGAGATAAAGGCGAGATGTCCCGGTACTGCGGTCCTGGTGCTGACCGTGCATAACGATGACGAGCATATACTTGGAATATTTGACGCTGGCGCCTCTGGCTACCTTACTAAATCCACTTTCGGTGAGGAGATACCCCGAACCGTTCGCGCAATTGTAGCCGGAGAAACCGTTCTGTCTCCGGAGGTGTTCCGGCGACTGCTCAAGCATGCCTTGCGGTATCCTACCAAACCTCTACCTGAGAACAACTCCCCAAAGCTAACTGCTCGAGAATTGGAAATTATCAGACTGGCGGCAAGAGGCATGAGCAACAAGGATATCGCTCAGGCGCTGTCCTTGAGCACTCGGACCGTCAAGAACTACCTGGCCGAAATATTCTCCAAACTGGAAGTCGGCTCCCGTACAGAGGCGGTAATTACCGCGCTACGAGCGGGTCTTGTGACACTCTACGATGAACAAAACCGAGATTGATGTTCAACAGCGACCGGAAAAGACAGTTGGTAAGCTGGTCATGAATCCACACCTGTGGGTTGTGGCAGCACAAATCGCCGCGGTCACCTTCGTTTACTACTTTTGGTTTTTCCCTTATTCCAGCCGTTTCCCTTATCTTGACGCCGTGGCACTTTTCGAATACTACAATCACATGAACGGTAGTCTTTATATGATACCGTTTTTATATTCTACGCTCGTTTTCCCCTGGCAGGGGTCCGTTATCGTCTGGGCGCTGTCTATGGCTGCGTTGCTGCCGCGGCTAATATATATGACCCTCAGTGTCCAGGCCACCGTAACCAATATTCTTTTTACCCTCGTTCCCATGGTCGTCGTCGTGTCTACCCGGCTAGAAATCAGACGTCGTAAAAAAGAACAGACTATGCTGGCACAGAAAGAACGGGACCGGCAGGCGTACATGAAACAGATATTCAAGGCCGAGGATGACGAAAGACGGCGCGTGGCGCAAGAACTCCATGATGATACTATACAGACGTTGCTTGTCGCAGCTAATTACGCTGAAACTCTGTCTTCTTGCGACATGACCACAGTCAGGGATGGCTCAGAACGAATCAAAGATACCCTTCTCGGCGTAGTCGAAGACCTGAGAAGATTAACCCTCGATCTTAGTCCCAGCATTCTTGACAATTTGGGGCTGGTGCCAGCGTTAAGATGGTCAGCAGTTCGACTAGGCCAGGAGACCGGTATGGAAATCGATGTTACTGTTGAAGGAGAGCCACGCAGGCTGGGTCCGGAAAACGATGTCAACGTCTTTCGAATCATCCAGGAAGCCCTGAATAACGTGAGGAGGCATTCAGGTGCGAGTAAGATAAAGCTGGATGTACGGTTCACCCGTGATTCACTGGAGATAATTGTTAAGGACAACGGAAAGGGGTTCAATATGCCTGAGAGGCTCAGTGAGTACTCCTCCCAGGGCAGGCTTGGCCTAATTGGAATGCGCCAGCGAGCCAGGTTCCTCGGTGGAACTCTTAGCATCCATTCGAACCCTGGCGAGGGCACGAAACTTTTACTATACCTCAAATGTTAAGAAACCCCTGATTAAGCCTCTTTGGGTGAGAATTTTCCATTCTGGCTTGCAGCCAGCACCACGAAGTATGAAAATAGTGCGTTTGATTTAAGCTGTCATAGAAAATCCCGCTGGAGACCCCCCAGCTTGCTGGGGGGAGGAAAGCGGGTTCGCCGTCAGGCGAAGCAACGATGCTTGCCTGGTTAGCTGAGGAGGTGGTATAAAGGTGGTGTGGGAGTACGCAGGACAAAACACGCCGTCTATGACTTGAAGTATCACCTGGTATGGGTGCCGAAGTATCGGGCGCATATATTGGGTAAAGAGGTTGGTCAGTATGTGAAGGAGGTCTTTCGGCAGATTGCGGAGGAGTATGATTTTAATATAGACACGATGGAGGTGATGGAAGACCACATGCATGTGTTCATAGAAGCTCCGCCATCGTATGCTCCGGCACGTATAGTACAGATAATGAAGAGCATATCGGCACGTGAGGTATTCAAGAAGTTTCCGAATATGCGTAAGGTGATGTGGTCGGGGATGATATGGGAAGACGGGTACTTCGTGAGAAGTGTAGGGGACAAAGTAACAGCGGAGGTAATCAGGAAATACATTCGGTATCAAAAACAAGAAAGAACCTCCTCTCAGCAAGCAATGTTCGAACAGCAGTAACACTTCGGATGCCCCCCAGCTTGCTGGGGGGTACGTCACTCCAGTCCGCCCCAGGCGGAGAATCCGGCGGGTGGAGTGGCTACCGAATTCTGACTTCTGGCTACTCTAAGAACGATTAGTCTTTTGGAGGTAATCAATTGAAAACGATCATTCTCGGTGCTGGTTCTTTAGGATGCGTGTATGGCGGATTTCTTGCCAGAGCAGGGAACGATGTGACCCTTATCGGCAGAAGAAAAAGCCAGGTGGATGCTGTCAATAACGGTCTTATTATAACCGGTGTCAAAGGAACGCAGGTGGTCAAGGTAAAGGCTACTGACAATCCGCGGGAGGTGGATAGCGCCGACCTCCTCATTTTGCTTACCAAGACTATGGACTCGGATGCAGCGCTGGATAGTGTGTCTCATCTATATAAAGGATTAAAATGCGCCGTCTCTCTGCAAAACGGAATGACCAAGGATGACAAGCTCAAGGAAAAGCTCGGAGCGGAAAAGGTCATCGGAGGCACCGCTATGGTCGGAGCGGTCCTGCTCGGAGATGGAAAAGTGGAGTATACCAGCGATGGAGTTACCACCCTTGGAGAGCTCGATGGCAGACTTTCCGATAGAGTTAAAGAAGTTGTCCGGATGTTGAACTCCGCCGGCCTGAAGGCGGAGGCTGTGGATGATATTCGCTCGGCGGAGTGGACCAAGCTCATGTTTTCTACCCCCGGACACGCCTTATGCGGCATTACCCGGCTTGAGATGCACAAGATAAGGCAAAGCAAACTGCTTGCTGGATTATATGTTCGTCTTATCAAGGAAACCGCCGAGGTGGCCAAGAAAGACGGGGCGAAGCTGAGGCCTTTCGTGGGGATGGAGATGGTCGCAGATGTCGTAAATACCCCTTTCGACCAGGCGGTTGCGCTTGTGAATGAGAACGGTCGCAAGATGGAGAAGGCCGGAATGATTCACCTTCTGCCCTCGATGGCCCAGAGCCTCATCGCCGGGAGGAAGACCGAGGTCGATGCCACCATCGGATACGTTGCAAAAAGGGCAAAGGAGCTTGGAGTTAATGCTCCGACCGCAGAGTTCTGCGCCGCAATTATCAAGGGCATCGATGAGTACATGAAGTGATTTTCGTTTATCGCATTGGGCTGGTCAGAAAATTATTAACAAAACCTGTTGACAATATTTCAAACATATGATAACTTAACTACCTGATGACTATAGGTGTATCGCAATCGATAATGCTTGCCACAGACGGAGACAGCTCCCATTATTTCCAGCGATGGTAAAGTTCTGCGGGGGAGGGCTATTAGTTTTTTTGGTATCAGGGTCGCGTAACTACTCGATACCAGGTTAAGAATTGCGGCAGACATGAAATTACCCACGCGCCTCAGGCGGACCCGCGAACGATTAAAATGTTGTAGGGGCGGGTCTCGGACCCGCCCGCCCTGCTTTTCTTCGTACCAATGGCTGGGAAGCTTGAGCCATCGGTTATTTAGATTCACTTTCTAAGTGAAAAATAAAAAGAGGAGGGAAAATCATGAGTAAAAAAGAAAGACGGGTCCTGTTTGTCGGGTTGCTCATTATCGCAGTCCTTGTAATCGGTGCGTTCGGATGCGCATCTCCGGCCCCAGCCCCCGGCCAAGCGCCAAAACCTGCCGCTCCCGCACCGGCGCCCGCCGCTCCGGAAAAGGTCTATACCATGAAAGTGAGCAGCTACGGCGGCCCTGGATACGCGCCGCGGACCGTACTTGAGAAATTCATGGACATCGTTAAGGAGCGCTCTAAGGGGCAGGTCAAATTTGAATACTTTGCAGGCGGCTCCCTTTATTCCATGGAGGATGCCGGCGAAGCCGCACGGGCCGGCATAATCCAGATAGGGCACACAACCGCTTCTTATTACGGGGCTAAGCTGGTAGCCCGCTCCCAGGCTCACATCCTGCCAATGACCTATGATTTCCGCAAGTTCAACCAGAACTACCGCAAGGGCTTTCTTCCCTGGCAGCAGGAAGCCGCCGGCCCGGGCATGAACTGGAAGATATTGATGTACCCGGAGCACGGGACCATCAATGTGACCTCACGGGTACCCATCAGGACCCCGGCCGAATTCAAGGGTAAGCTGATAAGGGCTGTTGCTTCCCAGAAGTCTCCCCTCGAGCTAATCGGGGGAACAGCCGTTCTGATGGAAGGTACTGCGGTGTTTGAGGCTCTCCAGAGGGGAACGATTGACGGGTCGCTCGGGTCAATCGACTCATCGATTACCCAGAAATGGACGGATGTTGCCAATTACGTGATATATATCGATTTCCTGCCGGCCACCATCGCCGCTGTAATGCCCCTGGATTATTACAACGCGCTGCCTGCCGACCTGCGCAAGATAATCGACGACGCCTCGCTGGAGGCTGAGAGCCTCATGACTCCACTTGTGGAACAGGGCCTTGAAAAGGAAATTGCGACCCTGAAGAAGAACCCGAAGATGGAGGTAATTGTCTTTACTGCCGAGCAGCGGGCCCAGTTGAGTGCCATGATGACACCCTTCCATGATTCGATGAAGAAGAAGTACGGGAAGGACTGGGATGATGTCATGGCTATCATCAAACGGGACGGCCTGGGGTACTAGGCGGAAATTGCCGCAGCTAGAAGACCGGGGGATGTTTTGTTGAGAAAGCTGGCGCAACGCCTCGTCACAGCAAGTGAAAAAATTGCCGAAATCCAGGCTTCGATATCCGAATTCCTCGTCCTGGCGGGGCTGGCGATAATTACCTACGGGGTAATCATGCGCTATGTCTTCCGCCAGGGCGTGGGCTGGACATGGGAGATACCCAGGTTCCTTTTCCTGCTCATCGTCGCCCTGACCCTGAGCTACGTCCAGGCAAAAGACAAACATATTCGCGTCGATATCCTTTTAATGAAGCTGCCCGGGAAAGCGCAGCATATCGTCAAAGCCTTTTGTTATGTTGTCTTCCTTTTCTTTAGCTTCATCTTGCTGCGGGCGGCCATCGTCAGGCTCGGCGTCGATTGGATTGTCCGCTCGGATATACTCGGATTTCCCCTTGCCCCGATCGAGATTATTTTGTGTATCGGGATAGCTGCCTTGATGCTTCAGCTACTGGTGGGTCTCGGTAAAGAACTGAAGAACCTCAAGACGGGCGCTCCGCCAGATGCACCCACTCCGGCAGGTGCCGACTGATGGAGTGGCAGGTTACTCTCGCCCTGATTGGCGGCTCCTTCCTGGTACTCCTCATCCTCGGTGTGCCTATAGCAGCCTCAATGGGGGTGGTCGGGGCGGTTTACATCCTCCTGGTGACAGGCAACATGGTGGGACTGGAAGCCATCGGCCTGGGCACCATGAGGTCAATGGCAAACTATGACCTGTTTGCCATCACATTTTATGTTCTCATCGGCGAGTTGATGCTTATCGGCGGGCTGGCCGATGACATGTTTCAGTTCGCCTCCAAATGGCTTAACCGCCTCCCCGGCGGCCTGGCCGTGGTGTCTATTGCCGTGGCCACTCTCTTCGCTACATGCAGTGGCAGCTCGGCCGCATCCACCTCTACTATCGGCAAAATTTCTATCCCGCAAATGCTGGAGAGAGGCTACGACAAACGCCTGGCGGTAGGCTCTGTTGCTGCTTCCGGGGGACTGGCGCACCTCATCCCTCCCAGCATTTTAATGGTTGTGTACGCCTCTTTTAACGACCTTCCCGTAGGCCACATGCTGCTTGCCGGACTTATTCCGGGCTTACTCCTGGCTGGGCTCTATACCGCTGTTGCTGTGACATGGGCGCTCAGGTGGCCTAATGCAGCGCCCAGGGAAGCCTCTGTCTCCTGGAGAGAAAGGATGGTCGTCTTGAGGAAGCTACTAGGCCCCATGCTCGTGGCGTTTGCTGTCCTGGGGACCATCATGCTCGGCATTGCCACGGTTACCGAGGCTTCGGTCATGGGCGCTGTGATGGCTTTGATACTGGTTGTTATCAGGCGCAGATACAACGGGGGGCTACTGCGGCATGCCTTGCGTCAGACAATTATCACCACCACTTTCATCGTTTTCATCATCGTTGGCGCCAAGCTTTTCAGCTGGGTCTTGAACTACTCCACAATTCCTCAATACATTGTCGAGGCTGTGGCTGACTTGCCGGTTACTCCAACTCAGCTAATTATCCTTTTCATGGTGATGTACTTTATACTGGGGATGTTTCTGGATACCATCGGGCAGATTTTCATCACTATGCCCATCATCCTGCCCATCCTCCTCTCTCTGGGTTACAGCCCTCTGTGGTTTGGAATACTGTTCTTTATCAATGTCGAAATGGGGATGGTTACCCCGCCTTATGGCATTATCCTTTACGTGCTAAAAGGCATAGTCCCGGACAATATTTCTATGGGTGACATAATTCGCGGCTCTATCGTGTTCTTCCTCGGCGATATTACGACCCTGACGCTGGTGATGGCGTTTCCTGCCATCGCTCTCTGGCTTCCGGGAGTAATCTTCGGTAGCTAGTCTAGTGTCTCTCAAATAGCTTCACATGGCCTTCTCTCTCCCCTTGCGGGAGGGACGTAAAGCCTGCCCCGTACCTTGATACGGGGTGAGGGGTGTTTTATGATTTTCACTTCAAGGAAATCGTAGATAAGTATAAGCTAGATTTGAATGGTGCATGGAGCAAGGTTGAAATCCCGCAGAATGGTCGACATCCGGATGTCTATCACAAATGGGTAAACGAGCAACTGAAAATAATTGACAAACAGGCAAACGGCGACCCCGAGAAGTTCCTCAAACTCTTTGACGAGAATATCAAGACTCCACTACAGAATAATCCAGAAATGATATTCAAGGAATTCTGGGAATCAGGTGCGCAAGCTATCCCAGAGCCGGAGATACCACAGTGGGAGGACTGGGAGTGGTGACGCAGAAAGTACGTCCACGCGCCTACTACTACGGGATTCCTTGGGGAGGTCCTTCAGAATACGGCCCGGACATACTAGTCTGGACAGGTAAGAAAGACGTGAAAGGATTTAACCAATATCGTTTTTACGAGTGTAAGTTGATTGAAGATTGGCCGGATGGGGTAACATTTACTATGGAAGGAAAGCGTGCCGAAGATTATCTGGTTGTTGGAATGCATTGGACAGTTGTGTCAGACCGCGTACGCAAAGCATTTGAAGAATGTAGGGTGGAAGGTATGCAGTTCTTGCCAGTGCGCATCGTCAAGGAGACTGGAGAAGACGTCGGGCAATATTGGGCGCTGAACGTAACACATCCCGCGGTGGATGCCTTGGACTGGGAACGTACCCGATGGCTTCCTGGGCGGAATCCAAGAGAGGACGAACACCCTGAATTGTGCATTATTGCAGAAGCGTTCCGTTTTGACAGTCTCAAAGGCATAGATATCTTCCGTCTCAAAGTCAAAAACCAAGTTACGCATCTGTACGTTTCTCAGCGGGTAAAATGGTGCTTGGAGCAGGCAGGAGCAACCAGTGGATTTGAATTCAGTCCGGTGCCGGCGTATTGATAGACAAAGGGCTTTATAAAAATATCCGCTGAATACCACTCAGCTTGCTGTGGGGATGAAAGCGGCCCCGTCCGTAACTTGGCGGGGTGGCGTATAGATGCCTCCCAGCTTGCTGGGGGGTAATTCACTTCCAGTTCGCTCTTTGGGTGTGGGTGATGCGTATGACGCGACTGGCGGCTACTTCGGTCGACTGTGGGAAATCAAGACCCTGCCGCAGGCCGGCGGCACAGCCTTGCAAGATGTGACTCATACCCGGGACGCCGGAGGCAACCTGTCTCAACGTGAGGACGTCCTTGCCACTGAAACGGAGACCTTTGGTTATGACTTCCTTGATAGGCTTACCTCCGTGTCCAACGCCTACAGCAAGGCCTATTCCTACAACCAGATTGGCAATATCACCTCCATGAACGGGAACTCTTATACCTACGGCACCAAGCCCCATGCCGTCACCGCCGTTGGTTCCACCATCTACGCCTATGACAACAACGGCAACATGACCACCAGGGGTAGCCAAACTATAACATGGGACGTGGAAAACAGACCAATAAGTGTAACCGGCGGCGCATCCTTTGTCTATGACGGTGACGGCAACCGCGTGAAGAAAACCGAAGGCGGGCAAACCATCCTCTACATCAACAAGTACTACGAAAAGAACCTGAC
>JACPPQ010000177.1 GCA_016190925.1 Chloroflexota bacterium
CCGTTACACAATTCGACTGATTTCCTCCTCACCCCCGTATCAAGTACCCTTCGACTTCGCTCCTGCCTACGCACAAGGCTACGGCGGGCAGGCAGGGCAGGCTATGAACAGTTGCTAAACACCCTCATGGTACATAGTTGTAGTTGTACAATGCTGAAAATCCCTCTCAATCTCCCCCTGTTCAATCCCGTGTCAAGCACGGGACAGGGTACGGGGCAGGCTTTTGCGAAAGGGAGACGTCTCCCCCTTTGGGAAATGGGGGATTTGAATACAAGATGTTTTACTAATTACTGCGTTTGTATTAGCTCAACCGATACGGTCAAAATCTCCCGTCAATGAGGGTGCCCAAAAATGGTTTTGAGGAGGCTTCTGACAAGAATCCGTCCTCTCGCCCCACCTGGATTCTCCGCCTGGGGCGGACTGGAATGACAAAATCTAATGGTCTTCTTGTTTTCAGACAGCCTCAGACTTGAAAAGGATGCTAAATTATGTGAAGAATTTCCCGACTCAGGAACACTCGGTTTGGTATGCGCCTGTCGATCCGGATACCGACCCCACATCAATCCCGTGTCAAGCACGGGACAAGGTTTGGGGCAGGCTTTGCGTCGGTATGGTCAAATTGAAACATGAATGCTGCCATACTGTCCCGTGAACTACAGCAATCTCTCGAAGACGGTGGCATCATTCAAATTGCCCCAGACGACCACCCGGCCCGTCCTGGCACCGAGATAGGCATTGATTTCCGAGTTGAGGACCGCAATCAAGTCTTTCTCGCTTCCGCTGTACCTGGCTTCACTGCTGGGATAGTCTCCGGGCCTGACGGTTACGCCATCCTTTTTAATCACCACGTGGTAGCTTTTATCGGGAGCGGCAAAGCCGATGACTTTCCCTTTATAGCCTGCCTTGAGCCACTGACCCACAACCTTCATTTTTCCCGGGTCACGGGTTATGGTATCAGCCTTTTCTTTCAATAATTTCTCAAGTTCTGCCATTCAACACCTCAAGACTTCGACTTAATCCAGGCAGCGACAGCCTCCGCAAAAGCCTTCCTCATGTTTGCGGGGCTAAACGAGCCGTAGGTTTTGGTGACTGCGGGAACAAATTTCTCACGCTCCTCATGTGACATGATATACACCAGACGCATTTTACCATCGTCCACATAGTACCGCGTGAGCATGGGGAAGAACTCAACGATATTAGGCTGGGAGCGCTTGATATCTTCCTCGGTTACTTCTGGCTTGGCTAACCATTCACTCATAATTCGCCTCCTACTTCATATCCTCTTTTTTGACTTTGACTACTCCTGAGCTGAACCTGGGCCAGTCCGGCAAGACCCTGATTCCAGGTCCCTCCTTCCAATCCCCGACGTAAACCTTTCCCTTGCCATCGACGAACGAGTCGAGCAGCACCTCGGCCAATTTATCCGTGCTCAGTCCTGTCTTGACAGCCATGTTCGAGAGCTTCTTTTTGGTCTCCTGCGATACTTTGATTTCCACTTTCTCCATAACTTTACTCCATATAATAGAATTTAGCTTTTAGCTTTTAGACCCCTCCCCACCCAGCCTTTATTTTCGCGTCACGGGATTACCCCAGGTCTCAGCATAAAGCAGGGTTTCCAGAGGAGGAATCCTCGCCGGTTCAAACCTCTTTCCAGGATTACCAAGCGCTATGATACCCTGCGGAATCCATGACACTCCCGGAACACCAAACTCGTCAATCAGCATTTGCCTGTTCCTGCGGTCAGCCACGGTCATGACTTCATAGTTAAAACCCAGCCCCATAGCGGTTGCCGCCAGCATCATGTTTTGCGTACAGCACCCTACGGACACGTTCCTGTTGGGATTGGGGTTGGCCCCGAGTGTAGGATAAGGCTGGTCCCTCCAGTTGGTAAAGCTGGAAAAGACGACTATAAGGGTGTCAGCCTGTTTAATCCAACTGCCGTAACCCCGCTCCAACCGTTCTTCTACTTTTGCAAGCCTCTGTTTTTCAGGGGTGTCATAAGCCCGGCTGAACTGAAGCTCAGGATAGTTAAAAGACCAGGGCGTGTATTTTTTCTCATCAATCATTGTCTGGATATAGTCCTTGGACGCCTGGTTCTTAATAATGAGGAAACGCCATTGTTTGAAGTTCTCAGGCACCGGGCCCCACATGCCGGCATCGATTATCCTCTCAATCTTCCACCAGGGCACCTCGCCGGGTCCGAAGGTGTCCACCACATTGAGGTTTCTGATACAATCGATAAGGTCCATTTTGGGAAACTCCATCGCCTCGTAGCCCGACTTGCCGAAGGCGCCTCTCAAATATGGATTCCCCCAGTACTCAAGGTGGGTGCTCCCTTCGAGTGGAGGTCTGGCAGGGCCGTAGTATCGAGGGGCCTTGGCATAACCGAATGCAAAGCCTCCCAACGCCTGCCACGAATCTGGAATGCCGAAGAACTCCTGCTCCAGCTCCCGACGGCGAATGTCCATGAAAGGCATGGCATTGAATCCGGCGCCAAGTCCGAGCGAAGTGGCTACCAGCCACATATTTTGAGAAGCAAAGCCAAGATACTGGGAGACCATTTCCACATCATCGGCGAAGGGGACTACCGAGTCAGTCCAGCCGCCGGTACTCAAAACAGGCATGACTACCACATCCGCGTCACGCGGGTATTCCCACAGCTCACCGGTGGTGGTGTGCTCCGCAACCCTGAGCTGCAGGCTCTCCGGCAGATACCAGAGATGCCCCGGGCCGAATATCTCAAATGATGCGCCAAATATTGTCTGCGCTACTTCCCGGGCACATCCGGCAATCAGTTCTTTGCTTTCCTGGTCTTTGATAGTAATCAAGCGCCAGGGCAGGATGCCTTCAGGCGTGGGAAGCGCATAGCGGGCGCTATCCAAGATGAGTTGCAGGTGCTCAGGCGCTATTTTCTTGCCCCGGTCAAAGTCTCTTATGGCTCTTCTTCTGTAGATAGCATCAAAGACATCCATTCTATGCTCCCTCTATCAGTTTTCGGGTAATTATATAAAACGCCTTAAAATGATTCGCATGCGGTATAGATTAAATCCTAACCCGCATAAAGCGGAAACTCTAAATTCGAAATTCGAAATCCCTTCGGCAAGCTCAGGGCAGGCCGAAACAAATTCATCCGCCTGAGGCGGACCAAAATTCAAAAGTTGGAGCAAAACATTTTAGCTTCGAGTTACGCATGAGTTAAAAAAATATTTTTGCCATCAGGGAAACTTATTGAAGGAGATTTTTCAGCACTCTCCACACGGAGAACTTGAAGCATTATGCTACAAAGAAACCCTGGATTGCAAGTTTTGCAGAACCTGAGATGCCTGAGCTACTATCCTCTGCACCAGTTCCGCCACAGATGGGATGTCACCTACCAACCCCACGCTCTGGCCGCAGGCAATGACTCCGGTATCAAGCTGCCCATCCTGCCATAGCTTTTTGCTCACTTCCCCACCCATGAAGGTAAGCTGGTGCTGGAGGCTGGCATCCAGTTGCTGCAAACCCAGCACCCTCTCTGCGGTGGCATTGCGCAGCACTCTTCTGCTGCTCCTGATGGCGCGGTCGATAATCATCGTCTCATTCTCATTGGCCTCGACCAACCGGCGTTTCAGGTTTTCATGTATCTTGCATTCCTTTGTGGCCATGAACCTGGTGCCCATCAGTACCCCCTGCGCTCCCAGGGAAAGGGCCGCCACCAGGCCTCTACCGTCAGATATGCCGCCGGCGGCGATGACAGGAATTTTGACCGAGTCCACGGCGCGCGGAATGAGTACCATGCCAGCCACCTCTTCCATGCCGGGATGTCCTCCGCCCTCGAAGGCTATCATGGTTATAGCGTCAACCCCGGATTTTTCGGCATGGAGGGCGAATCTCACAGCGGGCATCTTGTGGATGAGCTTTATCCCCGCTCCATGCATCAAATCGATAAGCCAGGCCTCCGGCGCCCTTCCCGCAGTCTCGATAAAAGCCACTTTTTCTTCCGCCACAACTTCGGCGATGGCTTTAGTGTCCACCTGGCTTACCGCGGGGAACAGGTTTACGTTCGCTCCGAATGGTTTGCTGGTCAATTCTTTGGCTTTCCTGATTTCCTCTTGTACACGTTCTTTGGTGCGGTACTGGTAGGTGGTCACGGTTCCCAGGCAGCCAGCATTGGATACGGCAGCAGCCAGTTCCGCGTCCGAGAGATAGCCGAGGCCGCCCTGGATTATGGGGTATTTGCAGCCGAAGGTCTCGGTAAGCCAGGTCTTGAATTTTATCTCAGCCATTCAACTCCTTCTTTCTATTTAGTCTACATGTAGCGACATAAATGTTTGCGCACACACTTGTAGCGTGTTACATGTCCGAAGCGCCGTGTAGCGGCACGGCATGCTGTGCCTGGGCGGGCGGGTTCTAAACCCGCCCCTACGAAATTATGCGTAATAATTAAGGACGTTTCATATAATTGCTGGGCGACCGCAGGGGGTTCGCCAATACGGTTTGTTCTGGACACCGACTCCCGTATCAGGTACGGGACAAGTTTCGTCGGTGTGGTTATATAGGCGACCACAGGGGTTCTCCACTACAAATTCTATTTAAGTGAGTTAATATCCGAGTGTAAAGCAAACAGAAATAACCGCAAGCAATCAGGAAAGGGATATTACCCCGAAAATAAAGGTTTAGTTCGACTTAGGGGGATTTGAAATCCCTCTCAATCTCCCCCGTATCAAGTACCCTTCGGCTTCGCTCCTGCCTACGCACAAGGCTACGGCGGGCA
>JACPPQ010000174.1 GCA_016190925.1 Chloroflexota bacterium
GGACACCATCGGCCAGGGGGGAGGGTGCAATCCCCTGCCCCTGGCGGCCGGCATGGAGAACGATGTCCTGGCTATCTCGGTTGAGGCACTGGCACAGGCAGAATCGAGGTTCAAATAAATATTACTAAGAGTTCTCATAATAATAAGGACTGAGAAATGTGTCATTCACGAGGAATCGGCACTGGCAATCTCAACCTTTTGCCTAAAGCTAGTCTTTGAGATTGCTTCGACCTTCTGCGGAAGGGTTTCGCAATGACAAGTCCAAATTTTTGAGTTTTGAGTTTATGCTGCCACGTATCATAAAAGAGACGTTCTTGCGCCGAAAAAAATGGGTAGCCGTGGTGTTCCTGGCGGTATTGCTGGGAGCTTCCCTGGCATCATCGCTGCTAACCGTCTATGGCGATGTTTCCGGGAAGATGTCCCGGGAACTGCGCTCCTATGGCGCCAACATACTGGTGCGACCCGAATCTGCCGGTCTTGAGCTGGAGGTGGGGGGTATCAGCTATACACCTCCGAGCGCTCGGGTGCTCCTCGACGAAAAGGAATTGCCGAAGATAAAGACCGTCTTCTGGAAGAATAACATTACCGGCTTTGCTCCATTCCTGAGTGTCCTGGCAAAGGTGAATAACGAAACGGTAGTGCTCAGCGGCACCTGGTTTGAAAAAACGATTTCCGTACCCCAGCTTGCCCCCAGGCAGTTTGCAAATAAGGCCGCTGCCACAAAAGAAGCGCCAACTTTTACCACCGGAATAAAGGCTATTGCACCCTGGTGGCGGCTTCAAGGTGACTGGGTGACGGAGGGCGACCTTGATGAGGCCATAGTGGGGGCTGAGGTAGCCAGAAAGCTGGGCATTGCTGCCGGCGACCGTTTTAACACGGATTATGAAGGCAAATCCACTATGCTGAAGGTTGCCGGAGTTGTCACTACCGGTGGTTTCGAGGACAGCCAGGTCTTTGTAAACCTGCCGCTTGTCCAACAACTATTGGGTATTTCCTATGGAATAGACAAGGCGCTGGTGGGAGCGCTGGTGACTCCCGAGAGCAAGATTGTACGCAGCATAAAGGGCAAGAGGCCAGACAAGATGACCCCCGAGGAGTACGAGCTATGGTACTGCACGCCACTGGTGGAATCCATCGCTTACCAGATTGAGGAGGTTATTCCCGGGGCCGAAGCCGGTCCCATCCGCCAGGTATCCGAAGCGGAGAGCTCGTTCCTGGGCAAAACGGAGCTTTTAGTGCTGCTCATTACCGGAGCGGCGCTTACGGCATCGGCCCTGGGCGTTATGGCCGCCATGAATACCATGGTCATGCACCGACGCCGGGAGATTGCCCTGATGAAGGCTATCGGCGCCCACGATTCCCAGGTGGCGACAATCTTCTTTCTCGAAGCGGGAATAATCGGCCTGTCCGGTGGTCTTGCCGGCTATCTTGCGGGACTGGGATTAGCCCAGCTTATCGGGCGAGAAGTATTCGGCATGCCATTCTCCTTCAGCAGCATTGCTTTCCCGGTAACCCTGGCGCTGGCTATAGTCATTGCTCTTGCCGGAAGCTTTGTGCCGGTGCGCAGGGCAATAAAGACGGAGCCGGTTATCCTCCTGCGCGAGGTCTAAAGCTCAATGTTAAAGCGGATTATTACTAAATCACTGCTTGCAAGGAAGAGGCACTTGCTGGTGGCCAGCGGCGCCGTATTGCTGGCAGCTACCCTGCTCGCCAGCCTGGTTACTCTGTCGCTGGGAATGAAGGCCCAGGCGGGCCGTGCGCTTGAAGCCTACGGGGCTAACATGGTTCTCCTGCCCGAAGCAACGTCACTCCCCGCAGGAGCCGGGGGATTGGCCTTCGGGAACATCGTATCTGAAGGGTACATCTCTGAAGAATACCTCACTCTTCTCGAATCCGGTCAGATAAAAGATGTGAAAGCCTACACTCCCTACCAGTACACAGTCGCGACCTACCAAGGTCAGAAGGTCGTTGTAGCAGGCACCCTTTTCGACAGGCTCAGAGAGCTTGCCCCCTACTGGCAGGTGGAGGGAGAGTGGCCCGCTGACGGCAAGGGTACTGAAGATATTTTAATCGGCAGCAAGGTGGCTCAGAAGTTCGGCCTTGCCACAGGCGACCGCCTCCGGTTGGACTTCGCCGGGACAACGCGAGAGTTAACAATCGCAGGAGTGGCTGACGTTGGAGGCTCGGAGGACAACCAGGTTTTCGTCAGTCTGGGAACCGCGCAGTTCCTTTCGGGCAGGGCCGGACAGGTGGACATGGTGCAGGTCAGGGCATCCACCGAGAATCGACCTTTGTCAGAAATAGCTGCCGAAATGGAGAGCAATCTCCGTGTTAAGGCCAGAGTGGTCAGCCAGGTTGCTGAGGCCGAGGAAACGGTGCTCTTCAAAATCGAACTGCTGATGGCTCTAATCACGGTATTGACTGTTCTTGCGTCAGGAGTCGCAGTCTTCAGCACCCTGACGGGCAGTGTTCTGGAAAGGGTGAAGGAGATTGGCTTGATGAAGGCGCTGGGGGCCAAGAACAGCCGGATAGCGGTCATTTTCCTGGCGGAAGCCTGGGCAATCGGTCTTGCCGGCGGGCTTCTGGGAAACATCGTCGGCCTGGGAGTGGCACAGGCAGTCGCCAAAAGCGTTTTTGATTCCTACCTTTCCCCTCAGGTTCCGGTTATTCCCCTGACCGTGGCGGCTGCCCTGGCGATAGCGACCATCGCGGCCCTCGGCCCGGTGCGCAAGGCCATCAGTGTCGACCCGGTAGTTACCCTGCGAGGTGAATAAATGAGCAACGGCACTTTGATTGATATAAAAGGCGTCAGCAAATTCTACAACGGCAAGGTCTGCGCCCTCGACAAGATTAACCTTGCCATAGGGAAGGGCGAGTGGGTCAGCATCATGGGACCGTCAGGTTCCGGAAAGACCACCTTGCTGAACATCATCAGTTGTCTGGACAGGCCGAGCGCCGGGCTTGTGATAGTGGGTGGCGCCGATATCGGCAGACTGGACCACACAGAGCTGACACGTTTCCGCAGGGAGACGGTGGGGCTTATTTTCCAGCAGTTCCATCTTGTTCCCTATCTCGATGCGCTGGAGAACGTGATGCTGGCGCAGTATTTCCACAGCATCGCGGACGAAGAAGAAGCCAGACAGGCGCTGGAGCGTGTGGGGCTGGGGGACAGGTTGCGCCACATGCCTTCCCAGCTTTCGGGAGGAGAGCAGCAGCGGGCGTGCATCGCCCGTGCCCTCATCAACCAGCCAAAGCTGGTCCTGGCTGACGAACCCACGGGAAACCTGGACCAGAAGAATGAGGAGCTGGTGATGGAGCTATTCCAGGCAATGCACCGGGAGGGTCACACCATAGTCATAGTTACTCATGACCCGGATGTGGGGAAGCTCGCCGACCGGCGGGTGTATCTAGAGCATGGCTCGATTCGGAGTATTGAGTAGTAGCTGCTTGCATAGAAAGCTGGGTTACAGTAATCTCAGGAATTCTTCTCTGCTGAGGTCGGCTTCATGCAATATTTTTCTCAGAAGTCCCCGTCCTACAGACTCGCCTTTATGAACAGGCACCACCGTGGCTCGGCCATCGGGATGCTTCAGATAAAAATGGCTACCCTTCTTCCTGAGTGTCTCAAAGCCTGCCTTGCCCAAAGCTTTGACAACCTCCTGTCCGGTTAATGATGGCAACCTCACACGGCAATCCTTTGTACTCCGATGAACTGAAGTTCGCCTTCAGGCTCGCCTTCCGCTTCAAGACAAAGGGAGGCAGCCTCTTTCATACGCTCCATTAATTCGTCAAGAGACCTGGCCTGAGTATGACAACCCTTAAGCTCAGGAACCGTCCCTATAAAGTAACCGTCTTCATCACGCTCAATGATAACCGTCAATTCTCTCTTCAAGCGCCATCTCCTTCACCAAGTGCCACGGTAACAATCCTCCATCTAGTAGCCAGTTTATACCAAACAATCGTTCTTTTCAAACAACTCACCGGCTCCCATAAGGTTTAAGCCTTGTCTCGAATGCGGTACAGGTGTATAATCGGCCTGAACATAGCAAAAACTTCTAAGGAGTTGTCAGAATGCCTGATAATGCGTGTCCACCGACTTCTATAAAAGTGGAGTCCTGTCTGCCTGAGAAATGGGATGAGGAATATGACGTGGTTGTAATCGGGGCCGGGTTGGCCGGGCTATCCGCAGCGATAGAAGCTAAGGATGCCGGTGCCGATGTAATTCTGCTGGAAAAGATGTCCAGCGTTACTTCCTCGCATTCAACCCGGAACGTGGGAAATGTAGCCGGCGCCGGTAGCAAGATGCAAGCCGCTGCCGGTATACAGGACTCACCGGAATTATGGCGTGAAGACCTTCTCGCCCAGGGAGAACCCAGGTTGATGCCACTCCGATTGCTGGACATATTAATCAACAGCGGGGCAAGCCATGTAGACTGGCTTCAGGACATGGGCGTACCCTTCTCTTACCTCTGCAAGCGGTCGCCGGACTCGCTACCCAGGGGACACATTATAGAAGGCGATGCCCGGCCTATTGGCATTGCCCTCTCGCAAAGGTTACAAGAAAGAGGAGTGAAGATACTGCTGGAAACAAGGGCTTTAGAATTGTACCGATTGGCAGATAACCATGTTGCTGGCGTGAAGGCGGAAAGCAAGGAGAAGACAATCAATTTCAAAGCAAAGAAGGCGGTGATACTATCTGCCGGGGACTATTCTGCCTCCAAAGAGCTAAAAGCCAGGTTCACTTCAGCGCAGGAAAATATTATAGCGGAAACTGCGGGCAATCCCGGTAACACCGGCGATGGTTTCAGAATGGCGTGGGCTCTGGGAGCCGATTCAACATGCCTGGATGATGTCGGGGATACAAGGGAATTGTTTATGTTTCCCGACCAGCCGCGGGGAACGGGGATTTCCGAATATCTGATTGATGCCGGAGCCATTATTGTAAATAAAGACGGCAAAAGATTTCAGAATGAGTCTGCCACGGTGGGGGGTAAGATTGTGTACAAGCAACCGGGCCAGGTGGCATTCGTGATATTCGACACGAGGATTGCGACTACCGATGTCGTTCCGGAGGGCGCGCCGACAGGGAGAGGTCCATGGATTTGCACCTGCCGCTATCTGGATGACTGGAGAAAATTCCCGGGAGCGGTAAAAGAGGCGAATACCATCGAGGAACTGGCTGAAAAATTGGGGGTAAATCCTTCGGGACTGGCGGAGACTGTTAAGAAATACAACAGGTGTGCAGACGCAAGGAAAGACGCGGACTTTGGAAGGACATACTTCGGGCCTGGAATCCGGAAACCTCCCTTCATCGGGCTTGGCCCCGGCAGGCCGATGGTGTTTACCTGCAACGGTACACTGATGGTCAATGAAAAGCACCGGGTCCTGGACGTTTTTGGAAGGGTGATTCCCGGGTTATATGCGGCTGGAGACATGGGAAAATCAGGCAAAATCGTAGGCCACGGGACCCGCCTTGCATGGGCATGCGTATCCGGGCGCAGGAGCGGTAAATTCGCCGCCGCCGAGACAACACGGGTATAATAAGGGTCTCTCATAACAATCCGGACTTGGAATCTAACCCGGTAAAGTAGAGCTTACCGCGAAACGCGCTTATGGCTTAATTTCAATGTCTATTCTTGTCATTCCCCGCGAAGGCGGGGAATCTACTTTATACGTTATTAGACCCTCCGCTCCCGTATCAAGCCTGTCTCATAATTCAATAAAAACACTGGGAAACGATAAAAATCAACGGCTCACAGGCACGGAGGCCTGTGCCACCGGAAGAAAA
>JACPPQ010000178.1 GCA_016190925.1 Chloroflexota bacterium
CTTGACCCCCTCCTCGCTTCGTGCTATTCTGTCAACAGAAAAATCAACAAACTGCCCGGAATCTGCTAAGCCTCCCAACTTTTTGATTTTTGAGTTACCGCCCCCAACTTTACATAACTTATGCCAAAAAACGAACAAAAACGAATAATTCCTTCCCCGGAATTAGCTTCAATTTGACATAACTAAAATGCAAAACGAATCAAAACGAATGTTTTCACCGGTCAATTTTAGCCTCCACTTTACATAACTCTAAAAACGAATATTCGTAGTCAATCAGCTTCGATTCGTTTCCCTGAAAATCGAATATTAGCCTTCCTCATAAAACTATTGACAATATTTTGAATGATGTGATAGTATCGAACATCGCATGCAGTCTCGAATCTTGAATCCTGGAATTTTGTGCTTGCGGCCTGTTGCCGTTTGAAAGAGAGGTCCAAAATGAAACTCTGGTTTCAGAGCTGCGGTGACCTGGGTATCAATCCCATGTGGAACGAATACGAGGAATGCCTTAAAAAGCATTTTCACAAGGTTGCCCGGCCCGGCACTGAAATCGACCTGTATGGCACCAAGGCCTTCAGCGGCCGGACCAGGCTTTACCAGTATGATGTCTACCTGCACACCTGCCAGATTATCGAAAGCGCCATTCAGGCTGAGCGTGAAGGCTACGATGCCTTTATCCAGACTGGAATGCAGGACTACGGTTTCCTGGAGATAAGGGAAGCTGTCGGCATCCCGGTCATCTTCCCCGTTGAAAACGCCCTGCATGTCGCCTCTCTGATTGCCCCTCGGATTGCCTTCCTGACCTACAGCGATGTTATGCGAGTTAAGTTGAACGAAAAAGCCACTTCCTACGGGTTTGGCAACCGCATCACTGCCGGAGGCTCGATAGATGTCACCCCCAGGGACCTGTGCGACGCCTTCAAAAACCCGGCGCCTCTTGTCACCCTGTTGGAGGCAGAGGCGAAGAAGATAGCCCAACAAGGAGCGAACATCCTGATAACCGCCGGCAATCCCATCACCATGATGCTGGTCGAAAAAGGCATTAAAGAACTCGGCGGTGTACGCGTCCTTGACTCCCAGGGAATCCTGGTCAAAATGGCGGAAATGATGGTTGACCTGCACAAAATGGGTATTAATAGGGAAAAAATGGGGCAATATGCTCCGCAGCCAAGGGATTTGCTTAGCGCCACGAGGAAACTATACGGAATGGAAAAGTAATAAAGATAGGCTAAAAAGGAGGAGAAACATGGGAAGAAAAAGAACTATCCGGGCGATGGTGAGCGTGCTGACCATGGCGGCCTTGCTCCTGGGAGTTTTTGGGTGTGCAACACCTGCTCCTGCCCCGACTACGCCGGCCGCCAAACCGGCGCCTGCCACCACACCCGCTCCGGCACCCGCCCCTGCCAAAACGTACACTCTTAAGGTGGGCGGCTACGGCGGCGCTACCTATCCCCTTCGCATCATGATGGAAGAAGCCAACAAGATGATTGAGGAACGCTCGAAAGGGCAGTTCAAAATACAGTGGTTTCCCCAGGAGGGACTGGTCAAGATGCGGGATATGTACACCGCCATTCCTGATGGCGTCCTTGATATCGGCATAACCTCTGCTACTTACAAGGAAGCCCTCGGTCTGCCGTCCTATGTATGGGTCCTGCCCCTGTCATGGGACCTTGATACGTTCCAGGCGCACTACCGCGACCCGGGAAGCTGGTTTGACTTTCAACAGCCTTTCTGGGAGAAGCAGGGACTGCGCCTTTTGAGCCAGGGGACCCTGGGATATCTTCAGCTCGCCAGTCGCGCGCAAATTCATACCCTGGCTGACTTCAAAGGAAAGTTGTTCCGGGTTGCCGGTCTAGCCCCGGCGGTGAAGGCCTTGGGAGGAGAACCGGTGGATATGGCCACCGCGGAAATCTATGAGGCGCTACAGCGCGGCACTATCGATGGCAGCGTGGACAGCTTCTCTACTGTAAGGACACTGAAGCTGCCGGAGGTGGTAAAGTACTTCACAGAAGCGAATATGAGCCAGTCTTCCCTTGCGATGGTGATGGGCACAAAAATTCGCCAGCAGTTGCCCGCCGAACTGGTCAAACTTATCGATGAGGTCTACCTCGAGGCCGAACGCAACCACAACGCTCGCTTGAAGGGGCTGATGAAGGATGATGTGGACGCAATTAAAAAGTATCCCGGCGTGGTCGAGATATACCAGCTGCCGGATGCGGAGCGAGCCAAATGGAAGGATGCCGTCAAGTCGGTGGCGAATGACGCCGCGAAAAAGGCGGGAGCGGACTGGCAACGATTCGAGCCCATCTGGAAGTCCCTATCAAAGTAGTACTGTTGCAACAAAAGGCGCTTGATGCGCGCCGCTCATAGCCTGAAAGCTGTCCGAAAATGGGTGTTGGAAGGGGCGCAAGCCCCGCTCGTGGTGAGCCTCTCAGAAAAGATAATCTCCCTCCCTGTTTTCGAGGGAGGGAGATAAGGGTGGGTTACAAAACCTTTTACTTTTCGGACAGCCTCATCGAAGCGGGGCGAGCGGCATCGAACCCCTATCCCAAGGCGAGTTTACGCGAATTAGCATTAGCCTGAAACCCGGATTGGACTTGACCGTTCGGTGAAAATGAAGCTTATGCGTGTTGGAAGCATAGTCGTCTGGAGCAACCGGGCGCTGGGAGTAGCCAGCGCCGCGGTAGTATTTGTGATGGTAGGGGTGGTGACCTATGGAGTGCTAATGCGGTATATCTTCAAGTCCCCCACCGCATTTGCCATAGAGCTGCCCTCTCTGCTTTTCATTGCCGCTATTGCCTTTTGCCTGGGCTATACGCAGCTTCATAAAAGGCACGTGCGTGTCGAACTGGTCACCTCGCGGCTACCCGCAAAGTTGCAGTACGCCCTTCACCTTCTTTCTTCGGTTGTGGTGGTGGGCTACAGCGCTTTCGTGGTCTGGTCCTTGTGGCGGAGGTTCGTGCAGTATGCGGCCGTGAATGAGGTCGCCCGCGAAAGCCGGATTCCGGTAGCCCCGTTTGTTTTCGCCATCGTGCTTGGAGTTGTCTTTCTTGCCCTTCAGGTGATAATCGAGGTCAGGTCTGCCGAAGCTGCAACGCCGAAAGAGGCGGAAGGACACGGAAAAGTTCGGGGGATAGACTGATGGAGTGGGGCGCCGCTACAGTTGCCATAATCGCTTCCATTGTGGTAGCGGTTATTCTGGGAATACCAGTGGGCGTCAGCCTCGGTGCGGTCAGCATTATCTTCCTGCTGTTTATCAGCAACATGAATACTGTCATGAGCGTAGTCGCCACCGAGTTTGTCGGCTTCTGGTCGAGCTACACCATGATTGCGCTGCCCCTGTTTATCCTCATGGGAGAGTTTCTCTTCGTTGGGGGGGTTTCCCAGAGCCTGTTTGATTTTGCGGCAAAATGGCTCCAGCGCATCCGAGGCGGCCTGGCAATGGTCGCTATCGGCACCGGCGCCCTTTTTGCTACTATTAGCGGGAGCGGCTTAGCCGGAATCGCCACAGTTGGTGTTCTGACCGGTCCTGAGATGCTTAACCGGGGGTACGACAAGCGCCTCGCTTCGGGAGCTATCGCCGCCGGCGGCGGCCTGGCTCACCTCATTCCGCCCAGCGTTATGGCGGTGCTCTATGCCGGACTGGTAGAGGTTTCAGTGGGGCGACAGTTGATGGCGGGATTCATCCCCGGGGTAGTGCTCACCGTCATCTATGCGGTGTATGTCCTGGTATGGGTACGTATCAATCCCTCCGCGGCGCCGGTTGAGCCACCGGTGCCATGGAAAGAACGTTTTGCCGCCCTGCGCAGGCTGTTATTGCCCATGTCCGTGGCCGTGGTGGTGTTGGGCTGTATCTACACCGGCGTCACCACTGCTACCGAAGCCGCCGGGATAGGCGCGCTTATGGCAATTGTCATAGCCGTGGCAGTCCGTAAAATCGGCTTGGCAGCCTTCTGGTCGAGCGGCATGGCTGCGGTACGCACCACCGCTTTTATTATGCTTATCGGCGTAGGGGGTAAGCTTCTGGGCTGGAGCTTACAATACTATCTAATCCCCCAGAACCTGGTGGAGGCGCTTACCGCCCTCGATTTAAACCGCTACGTCATCATGATTCTGATAATGCTGGTCCTCTTTGTTCTGGGCATGTTCATGGATGCCGTGTCCATCGTGGTGGTCACCATGCCCATCCTCTTGCCCCTTCTCAACGCTCTCCACTTCAACCTTATGTGGTTCGGCGTCATATTACTGCTTAACCTGGAGGTCGGGCTGATTACCCCGCCGGTGGCGCTGGCCTTGTATACCATAAAGGGCGTGCTGGGGGAAAAGATTTCCCTGAATGATGTCTTCCGGGGTGGATTTATCTTCTTCACCGCCGATATTCTGCTGATAGCCTTGCTCATAGTCTTCCCTTCCATTGTCACCTGGCTACCCGATAAGATGATAGCCCCGTAGCGAGGCGCAAAATTGGCGGCGCAACACAATACTTTAAATGACATAGGCAAATCACACAATGACGCTCTCATCTTCGTCTCCCCCTTCCCCAATTTGAACCTCCCCACCCAATGATGTAAAATATAGGGCGATTGTTTGATAGGGGGTGAAATAGTGTCTCCACAAAAAGCTCTTGACGTTGTCTTTTATCCCAAATCGGTAGCAGTCATCGGGGCATCCTCTGACAATGAGAAGGAGAAGTTGTGGTGGGTGGGGAGGCTGCAGACCTTCGGGTACAAGGGAAAGATTTTCCCCATCAACCCGCGCGCAGCAGAGATTCTCGGCTTCAGGGCCTATCCTTCCGTTAAGGCAGTGCCGGAAGAGGTCGATTACGCCATCTTCAACGTTCCAGCCAAGCTGGTCCCCCCGCTCCTCGCCGAGTGTCAGGAGAAACGCGTAAAGATAGCGCACATCTTCTCCGCTGGCTTTGCCGAGACCGGGCTGGAGGAGAGAATCAAATTGCAGCAGGAACTGGTGGAGCTTATCAAGAAGGGTCCCACACGAGTGATAGGGCCGAACTGCATGGGCACTTATTGCCCGGCCAGCGGCATGACCTTCAATATCAACTTCTCGAAGGAACTGGGCAATGTCGGCATGGCATCCCAGTCGGGCGCTGTCCTTATCAACCTGGTCCCCTATGCCAATAGCCGTGGTATCTTCTTCAACAAGATTGTGAGCTTCGGCAATGCTCTCGATATCAACGCAGCCGAGCTTGTCGATTACTATGCTGACGACCCGCAGGTGAAGGTTGTTGTTACCTATAATGAAGGAGTCCAGGACGGGCGTGCCTTCCTCCGCGCCGTCCAGAAGTGCGCCAAGGCCAAGAAGCCGGTTATTATCCTTAAGGGTGGAATGACCAAGGGTGGAATGGGCGCAAGCGCATCGCACACCGGCTCCCTGGCTGGCTCGGCGGAGATATGGAAAGCCCTTTTCAAGCAGACCGGCGCTATGCCCGTCGAGACCTTCGATGAGCTGATAGAGCAGATAGTGGCGGCGTTGTACCTGCCCTATTCGTCCGGACTTAAGGGGCGCAGGGTGGGAATACTGGCGCGCGGCGGCGGCCCCGGTGTGGTAGCTACCGATACAATCGAGCGGGCTGGCCTGCTTGTCCCCGCGCTCACTGCCGAGACCAGGTCGCACCTGGCAAAACTCACACCGGCGGATGCCGGTTCGAGCATACGCAATCCGGTGGAGATTGGCATAGGCGCTTTTGGACTTTCAGAGAACTTCGCCGAGGGCATCAGAAGAGTCGCCGCCGACCCGCAAATCGATATGTTGATGATAGTCATCAGCGCTCATGCATACGCTCACATGGGTGTGGGCGCAAATGAGATGCTCAAAGCGGCAGATATCCTGATTCAGACAGCCAAAACATTGTCCAAGCCCGTGATACCCATCTGGACTGCGGGCGGCAGTGTAGAGAGCATAGCCCAGGCGCTCAAGGCAAGGGAAGTCTGCGTTAAAGCCGGACTGCCCGTCTTCTCCAGCATGGAGAACGCGGCGAAGGCCATCGATAAGCTTATCAGGCACTACGATTACATGGATAGCCATACTCTAAATTAGCGGGTAAATCTATTCTGAAGTCAGTTGAGACGGCAGGCGGGACAGCGAAAATCGCTCCGCCTCCCTCTTTCTCGCTTATACGCACATTATGAACGTTGGTGTATGCAAGGTCAGGCTCCGCATCCCGGAAAATGGCTCCCTCAAGGGCAAGAGGCAGGTGCTTAAGTCCATCTGCGCCCGCGTCCGCAACAAGTTCAGTGTTTGCATCGCCGAGGTAGACGACCAGGACACGTGGCAGCTTGCCACGCTGGGGTTAGCCTGCGTCAGCTCCGATGGACGGCACGCAAATGAGGTCCTCTCGAACGTGGTGAGCTTCATCACCAATGCCCGCTTCGATGTGGAAATACTGGACTACGAGATTGAGATAATAGCGGTCTAAGTCCATCCGTTCTGCCAGGACACGACAAAAGTCTCTTGACATATTAGAACATCAGTGCTATTATGTTTTGACGGGAAACGAATCAAAGCTAGATAAATAGGGGGATTTGTTTTTAGAGTTATGTTAAGTGGAGGCTAAAACCGGTTGACATAATTATTTGGTATTGATTCGTTTTGTTGATAACTTATGTAAAGTTGAGGCTAAAACGGGCTGGCGAAAATATTCGTTTTGATTCGTTTTTTGCATAAGTTATGTAAAGCAATTCCGCACTGCAGGGCGTTGACCCTGCGTGCGGCCAAGGGACTCTGTCCCTTTGGAAACCCTGTAGATTTTTACCCTGCGCCAAGAGCGCAGGGCGTTTTACTTATGTAAAGTGCGGAGAGATGGCTGGGCGGGGCTGAGGCCCGCCCCTACGGGTGACCTGGTAGAGCAACGATTGCGGCATTACCGGGACCGAGATTGCTTTGTCGTCCCGAGTGAAGACGGGACTCCTCGCAAAGACAATACATGGCGGGTTACGCTACGCTCCACCCACCCTACAGCTACTTGACACACCAGCCTTGCGACATTAAAGTATTGTCATGTCACGGCAACATATTCAGCGTATGCTAAGAGGTAAGACATGACCGCCAACCCCATGCACACCTATATCCAAGCCATAGAAAAGAATTTGGTTGCCGGTAATGCCACTGAGCATACTCACCGCCCGGCACTGAAAAACTTGATAGAAGGGTTATCTGAGGGAGCTACCGCTACCAACGAGCCAACACATATAGAATGCGGTGCTCCCGACTTTGTGATTACCAAAGGCGTCACCACGATTGGCTACATCGAGGCTAAGGATGTTGGGAAAAACCTGGATGAAGCCGAAAAATCAGAACAGCTAAAACGCTATCGTGATTCTCTCACTAACCTCATTTTGACTGATTACCTGGAATTTCGCTGGTATGTGGATGGCGAGCGTAAGCTTTCAGCCTGCCTGGGTTCACCGGCAAAAGACGGCAAAGTAAAGCACGATAAGGCTGGGATTGAGGCGGTTGCCGAACTCATCGGCAATTTTCTGGCTCATGAGGCCGAGGGTGTGGGCACACCCAAAGAGCTTGCCCGCCACATGGCACGCCTGGCCCACCGCATACGTGAAGGGGTAGAAGAATCCCTGGTAAAAGGTTTAGCGTCTGACTTGCTGAGCGGACTGTATAAGGCATTTCAGGAAACGCTCATTCCTGGCCTGAAAGTAAACGTTTTTGCGGATATGTACTCCCAGACTATTGCCTACGGGCTTTTTGCCGCCCGCTGCGAGACGGATAATGCAAGTGCTTTCTCACGGCAACAAGCTGCCTCCCTCATACCGAAGACGAATCCATTCTTAAGAGACCTGTTCCACCAGGTAACCGGACCCACACTTGACGATGAGCCTTACAAATGGGCGGTTGATGAACTGGTACAGCTACTCAAAAAGGCAGAGATGGCGGAAATCCTGAAAGACTTTGGCAAGGGCACGGGTAAGGATGACCCGGTAGTCTATTTCTACGAAGACTTCCTGCGTGAGTACGATAAGAAAATCAGCCAGATGCGGGGTGTGTATTATACTCCAATCCCCGTGGTTTCTTATATTGTGCGGTCTATTGACCACCTGCTGAAAACCAACTTTAACCGCCCTCAAGGATTGGCTGATAAAGATACCTATATCCTCGACCCGGCTACAGGCACCGGCACCTTCCTTTACGCTGTAATAAACGAGATTCACGAGTCTATGAACAAGCAGGGACAGATGGGGCAATGGGACGGTTATGTTGCTGCCCATCTGCTACCCCGCATCTTTGGCTTTGAACTCCTTATGACGCCCTATGTCATTGCTCATCTGAAATTGGGTCTGCAACTAAAAGATACAGGTATCAGGTTCCAGGCAATCAAGAGATTAGGAGTGTATCTTACTAATACGCTTGAAGAAGCCGTAAAAAGCACTGAAATGCTTATGGCGCATTATATAGTAAAGGAAGCCAATGCGGCCGCAGAAATCAAGAAAGATGCGCCTATAATGGTAGTGCTGGGCAATCCACCGTATTCTGTGAGTTCGCTAAACCGTGGTGAGTGGATAGACACATTACTAGCGGATTACAAAAAGAACCTTAATGAAAAGAAGCTAAACATAGACGATGACTACATAAAGTTCATCCGCTTCGCCCAGTGGCGTATTGAGAAGACCGGCTACGGAATATTAGGGTTCATCACCAATAATTCCTACTTAGATGGGTTGACCCATCGGCGGATGCGAGAGTATTTGCTTGAGAGCTTTTCCAGTATTTACATCTTGAATCTGCATGGCAGTTCTAGAAGGGGTGAGCAGGCTCCGGACAATATCAAGGACGAAAACGTGTTTGATATTCAACAAGGTGTAGCAATAGGTCTTTTCATTAAGGAACCGGAGAACACCGGCAAGAGACATGTGCATTACGCTGATATGTGGGGGTTGAGAGAGAATAAATATAAGGCATTGTTTGAATCCGGCCTTGAGTCTACAAGCTGGCAGGAGCTAATGCCAACCGCGCCGTATTTCTTCTTTGTGCCTAAGGACTTCTCACTCGAAGACGAGTACGAACAAGCACTGTCGGTCAAGGAGATATTCACAATTTGGCAAAGTGCATTAAACACAGACAGGGATGAACTCTTCCTTGACTCCGACAGAAACGAACTCAAGGAGCGTATTCAGTTATTCTTTAGCAAAAACTACGGGGATGATTTCAAGGAAAGATATCGTGTGTACCCTTCGTCAAGCTACGATATTGAGGCGCGCCGTGATAAGACCAAATTCGCTGATACAAATATTCACCGTTGCTTACACCGTCCTTTTGATGAATGCGTCATATATTATGACCCACAACTGACAAGCCGGCCTGTGTACGAAGTTATGCGTCACATGCTCCAGACTAATATTGCTCTTATCTCTGCAAGGCAGACCAAGGAAGATTTCGCGGCATTGGCAACATCGAATTTATGCACACATAAGATAGTAACAGTATATGACCGTAGCTTCGTCTTTCCTCTCTACCTCTACCCTGCCGAAAATGAAATGCAGTTTGAGAAAGGACACCGCCGCCCCAACTTGAACCCGGAGTTCATCAAGGCTTTTTCAGAAAAGCTGGGACTGATGTTCATAGAGGATGGTAAGGGCGACCTAAAAGATACCTTTGGACCAGAGGATATTTTTAATTATGCCTATGCCATCTTCCACTCGCCTACCTATCGTACCCGCTACGCCGAGTTCCTCAAGATAGATTTCCCCCGCCTGCCACTTACATCGGATAAAGAGCTTTTCAAGGCACTAATGGCAAAGGGTGCGGAGCTTGTCGCACTCCATCTTATGGAATCTCCAGTGCTTAACAACTTCATCACCAAATACAATGTGGGCGGCTCCAATGTGGTGGAGAAAGTGAGATATGACGACAAAACCCAACGTGTGTATATTAACAAGGAGCAGTATTTTGAAGGAATAACGACTGAGGTCTGGAATTTCCACATCGGCGGCTACCAGGTGTGCGAAAAGTGGTTAAAGGACCGACAAAAAGTGAAGCGGAAGCTAACCTATGATGAGCTAACTCATTACCAGAAGGTAGTAGTGGCCCTTAAGGAAACTATCAGGCTGATGGGTGAGATAGACCAAGTAATTCCCGGGTGGCCTTTGGAATAAGAGGAGTGGAGCCATGAAAAAGAAATCAGGTGGGAAGGACCATGAGTTCTTGATGGACGGCAAGCCAGCGTCTCTGCTTGCTATAGCGGAAAGTTCGGGCGATGATGCGGTGTGGAAATCAGTTCTTGAAAGGGCCGGCCAGTACCGCAAGGCTACCGCCGACCACTATCTGAAGGCAAAGCTAGGAGAGTATCTTAGTGCAAGCGAGATACACTCTATTACCAAGATAAAGACAAGTGTGCTTGATAAGTGGAGAGAACGAGGGCTTCTGCGAGCGGAGCAACTGAGGGGTAGATGGTACTATTCTATCAAAGACCTGCTTGCCGCGATAAAGTCTGCTAACGTTGGAGATATTAAGTCGTAGTGAGTTACAGACACCGAGATTCTTCAGTCGTTTCGCTACTCTCAGAATGACAGGGAAAGGAACAGGGCGGGTATGGGAACCCGCACCTACATGATATTATCACCCTCACCCGGTAACAGTTACGGGGCAGGGCAGGTTTAGTAGACGGATTGCTTCGGGCGTCGCGCCCGCGCAAAGACGATTGGACAGCCTCTGATATTTTTACAGGTTGGCATTGAATCCGTTTTATGCCCTTTTCGCTCTCCGACCCCGTAATAAGCTAAAATAGACGCATGGATTCAACCGCTTTCCTCCGCCATCTGATGGGCCAGCGAAATTACGCCGGTCAAGTTGTCCATGTGGAGAATATCCTGCCCCGCGAAGCAACCTTTGGCGAATTGGCAAAGCCACTAAAGGCGGAATTGCGGGACTGCATGGCTAACCATAAGCTGCTGCCTCTCTACACCCACCAGGCGGAGGCGGTGAACGTTGCGCGGCAGGGCAGGAACGTGATGGTGGCCACCTCCAGCGCCAGTGGCAAAACCCTGTGCTACAACATCGCGGTGATGGAGGCGTTCCTGACAGAGCCGGGCGCCTGCGCTCTTTACCTTTTCCCCACCAAAGCCCTGGCCCAGGACCAGTTGCGCACCATAAACGAAACATTTGTCCCCGACATTATTGAAATGGACGATGTCGCCACTTTTGACGGGGATACCCCACAGGCGGAGCGGGTCGACATCAGGAAGCGGGCAAGGCTTATCATCACCAACCCGGATATGCTGCATGTCGGCATCCTGCCCAACCACCAGGCATGGATGAGGCTGCTGCGCCACCTGCGCTACGTGGTGGTGGACGAGGCGCATATCTACCGCGGGGTCTTCGGCTCGCACGTAGCGCTTGTGTTACGCCGTTTGCGCCGCCTGTGCAACTTCTACGGTTCGAATCCACAGTTCATCTGTAGCTCGGCAACTATTGCCAACCCCGGAGAGCATGCCGAACAACTGATAGGTCTGCCCTTCGAGGTAGTTGATAATGACGGCTCGCCGCACGGCTGGAAGGACTTCGTGCTGTGGAACCCGCCAATTATCGATGAAGCCAAAAGCGCCCGCCGCAGCGCCAACAGCGAAGCCACCCACCTCTTCACCGAGCTTGTGAGCCAGGACATCCGCACCCTGACTTTTGCCCGCACGCGCCGCCTGACGGAGCTAATCTACCGCTATTCCCGGCAAAAGCTGAAAGAGACCAGCGCCGCGCTGGCAAGGAGGATAAAACCCTACCGTGCCGGATATCTCCCGAAGGAGCGTCGCGAGATAGAGCAGGAGCTTTTCTCGGGTAAGCTTATCGGAGTGGTAGCTACGACTGCGCTTGAACTGGGCATCGACATCGGGGACATGGAAGCGACGGTGCTTACCGGCTATCCCGGCAGCATCGCCAGCACCTGGCAACAGGCAGGAAGGAGCGGCCGCGGCAAAGAGCAGTCCATCAGCTTCCTCATCGGGCTGGACGGCCCCCTCGACCAGTATTTCATGCGCCACCCGGAGTACCTTTTTCAAAAGAGCTTCGAAAATGCCCTGGTAAACCCTGCGAATCCCTATATCCTGCGGGCACACCTGCTGTGCACCGCCTGGGAGCATCCCCTGAATGAAAATGACGAGCGGTTCTTCGGCGGGACATCAAAACAGACATGGCAGGAGATGGAGAAAGAGGGAATCCTCAGGCAGCGGGGCAGAAGGTGGTATCCCTCGCCGCGCATCGCATACCCGGCGCAGGGCATAAACATCCGCACCACATCGGGACAGGAGTTTGCCATCGTCGACGCTTCAACAGGGTCATTGATGGAGACCATCGAGTCAAGCCGGGCATTCTTCCAGGTGCATCCCGGAGCGGTGTATCTCCATCAGGGGGAATCATACTTGGTTTCGGCGCTCGACCTGCAAGGTCATACAGCCTACGCCGCACCGACCGATGTCCCGTATTATACCCAGGTGAAGGACCTCACCGACGTGCGCATTGTGAGGGAGTTACGACGCAAAAACCTCGGGAACACTCAAATATATCTGGGAGAGGTAGAAGTGACCACATCTGTGGTTGGTTTCAAAAAGAAGTCGCAGCTTACAGAGGAAGTGATAGGGGAGGAACCTCTCGAACTGCCGCCCAACCACTTCCCTACCGTCGCCCTGTGGTTCGACCTGCCGAACGAGGCTGCCGCCAGAATCGTCAGGGAGCAACTGGACTTCGCCGGAGGTCTGCACGCCACCGAGCATGCGGCCATCGCCATGCTGCCCATGTTCGCCCTCTGCGACCGCAACGACATCGGCGGGGTCTCCACTCCGCTTCATCTGGACACTGGAAAGCCGCAGATTTTCATTTATGACGCCTACCCGGGCGGCATCGGCATCGCTGAGAAAGGGTTCGAGCTGATAGAAGAGCTGTGGCAGGCCACCTTGAAAGCGATGGTCGAGTGCCCGTGTCAGGATGGTTGTCCCAGCTGTGTGCAGTCGCCCAAGTGTGGCAATAACAACAAGCCGCTGGACAAGGGGGCTGCCCGGATATTGCTCGAGGGGCTGCTCTCTCAACGGTAAACCCCTTTGAATATATGTTATATTATCGTAGAATATGTGGGAATATACAGAGAAATCCACTGTTGCGGTGATTCGAAAGGCAGGAGATATGGGCGTTGCGCGAGAGTATGAAAAGCTATTCGAACCCGTTCGAATAGGGAAAATGGAAGTCAAGAATCGTATCGTGATGCCGGCCATGGGCACTCACACCGGCTCTACCGATGGCTACGTTACGCAGAAAACGAAGGACTACTACGAAGAGCGGGCCAAAGGCGGCGCCGGGCTAATCATCGTGGAGATTACCTGTGTGGATTTCCCATCCGGCAAGCATTCCCCTAACGAACTATCTGCGGACAATGATAAATACCTGCTCGGACTGGCTGAGTTGGCCGAGACTATCAAGAGCTACGGCGCGAGAGCAGCACTGCAGCTGCACCACGCCGGAAATACCGCAATACAGGCAATTACAAAATCCCAGCCAGTAGCCCCATCGGCAATCGCGCGGCCGGGCGGAGATGTCCCGAAGGCGTTAACCATTTCGCAAATAAACCGGCTGGTCTCCTGCTACGCCAGCGCGGCAAAGCGGGCCAGGGACGCCGGCTTTGACGGGGTGGAAGTCCATGCCGGACATGTTCACCTGATTGCGCAGTTTTTATCCTCTGCCTGGAATAAGCGCACCGATAGATACGGCGGAGACCTGGAAAACCGGGCAAGGTTCCTGCTGGAGATTATGCAAGCGATAAGACAGGTGGTGGGGCGGGATTACCCCTTATGGTGCAGAATAAATGCCGAAGAGAGCGGACTCCCGGATGGTTTCACCTTGAAAGAAGCAAAAGAACTGGCCAGGATGCTTGAAAAAGCCGGCGCTGACGCCATCAATGTATCCGGGGTAACCAAGAATTTACCTTCTTACAAGCCGTATTTCTATCCGGCGGGCTGGAACGTGGATTTTGCCCGGGAAATAAAGGGCGTTGTCAGTGTGCCGGTAATGGTAACCGGAAGAATTAGCGCTGAGCTTGCCGAACGGGTTTTACGCCACAAAAAAGCCGACCTGATTGTGATGGGCAGAGCCTTGAGAGCTGACCCTGAATTGCCTAATAAGCTGGCGGCCGGAAAGATGAAGGACATCGTGCCGTGCCTTTCTTGCAGCGTCTGCGGCGATACCTTTAGACCTAATAACGAACGCGTGTGTACGGTAAACCCGGCAATCGAACGGGAGGGCGCATACCGAATTACGCCGGCCGGCAAGAAGAAAAAGGTCTTGATTGTCGGCGGCGGCCCCGCCGGAATGGAAGCGGCGCGGGTAGCTGCGCTGCGCGGCCATAAAGTGACGCTTTTCGAAAAGGGCGAGCGGCTGGGCGGACAGTTGCTCCTTGCGACAGTGCCGCCCTACAAGGACGAAATTGCCAGGTTGACCGGCTGCCTCGTCGAGCAGATGAAGAAAGCCGGCGTGAAGGTCGAGCTTAAACAAGAAATTTCACCCGCCAGACTCGAGGGCGAAAAGGCTGATGTGCTCATTATTGCGACAGGGGCGGTGCCATCCCTTCCGCAAATTCCGGGGATTAACCGTGGCAATGTCGTTACTGCCGCGGATGTCCTTTCTGGCGAGATAGAGACGGGAGAAAGGGTTGTCATACTGGGAGGAGGAAGGGTTGGCTGCGAGATTGCAGAGCTCCTGGCCGAAAAAGGCAAGATGGTAGTAGTTGTCGAGATGCTGGAGAAGCTGGCGCCCGAAATGACGATAGGGCAAGGCAGGCAAATCCTTCTGGGTATTTTGGACCAGTATGGTGTAACCATGCTCACCCGGGTGAAAGGCGAGAAGATAACCGATGAAGGGCTGGTGGTTTCCGGCATGGACGGTGAATTGCGCACTCTCCCGGCTGATACCATCGTAATTGCCGCCGGTTATGTGCCAGATACCAGGCTTTTCGAAAGTCTCAGAGGAAAACCATCAGAAACCTATCTTATAGGCGATTGTGTGAAAGCCAGGGGAATACTGGAAGCTATGGATGACGGAGCGCGAATAGCGCGCCAGATTTGAGCATGATTATCAAACCGGTATTGTGTAACACAGCTTTTTTCTCTATCGCACAGGCAGGGAAGGAGAGCTCAAAGGTCGAAGCTCAAAAGTCAAAACTGAGCTACGGTTACTGAATTAAGTAGCTCATTGGAAAGCCTTCAGGGGATGCACAGGCAGGGACGCCTGTGCCACCAGGTTATAAGCGTTACATGGTACTATGAGCGCAAGAGGTCGGAGTACTTTTCTGTCCTCTTCATTCCCCGATTGCTTTAAGAATGACCCGTTTTCTCCGCCGGCCATCGAACTCCGCATAGTAAATTTGCTGCCAGGGACCGAGGTCCAGCTTGCCACCGGTAATGGGTACGATAACCTCATGATGCACCAGCAGACTCTTCAAGTGGGCATCCCCGTTGGATTCACCGGTCGCATGATGCCTATAGTCCGGCTTGTAGGGCGCCAGTTGCTCCAGCCACTCCCCGATGTCCGCAATCAGCCCCGATTCGGCATCATTGACATAGACCCCGGCGGTGATATGCATTGCCGAGACCAGCACAAAGCCCTCGGCTATGCCGCTCCGCCTGACCATGCCTTTCACTTTGTCCGTGATATTGATGAACTCACGTTGCTTTTGGGTATTGAACCACAGATACTCCGTTGCCGATTTCATAGACACCTCCCGAATCCAAGCATAACTCCGTTTGCATCTTGACAAAAGCTCACGGGCTATTTATTATGGCTTAGCGACCCTATTCGAACCACCTGTTTTGTGGGGACTTCCCTGCTTGACAAGATGATAAGGCTAGAATCGCATGAATGAGAGAATACGCACTTTCCGGTTTCCCCCTGAAAGTTTCCGGAATTTGCCCCTTCGCGACCGGTCGAAGATGCAGAAGACAGTAAATCTCGCTGTGTCGAACACCGTCAGGCGCGGCCTGTTTCACATATTCGCCGGACTGTGCGCTGTCCTTACAGGGCTGTTCCTGCCCAGGCCTCTCTTCTTGATACTCCTTGGAGCAGCCGTTTTCATCCTGGTTGCCGGGGAACTGGCCCGCTTCGCTTCTCCCCGTTTGAACGCCTGGTTTTGCCGGCAGCTGGCATCGCTGCTACGGGATGCAGAAGTCAACCGCGTGACCGGCTCCACCTACCTGGCAATCGGGGTATTATTAACCTTCCTGGCTTTTGATAAGAATGTGGCTGCGCTGGCTATCTCCTTTCTGGCTGTCGGCGACCCTATGGGGAGCATGATTGGCAGTCACCTTGGTAAGTTGAAATTCCGTGGAAAAACACTGGAAGGGTGCCTGGCCTGCCTGGTGTCGTCAGCCGGGGTGGGGCTTGTCTTCTATTACCTGGGACTGGATGTCCGCTTGCTGACCGTCCTGGTGGGCGCGGTTGTTGCCACATTTGTAGAAGCTCTGCACCTTCCGGTAAACGATAACCTGGCTATTCCCCTGTCCGCCGGTCTGGTTATGTCCCTGCTACAAATTTAGCCTCTTAATACTTCGACCCGCCTATCTCTTCCATCTTGCCGGTGACAGCATAGACCACCCGCTCGCAGATGTTGGTGACGCGGTCTGCGCTGCGCTCCAGGTTGTGGGCCACCCAGATAAGCCTGGTGGCCCGGGTGATAGTCCTGGGGTCCTCCATCATGAAAGTGAGCAGCTCGCGGAATACCTGGTTATATAGCTCATCCACAAAGTCATCTTCCATGGCAATTTGCCGTGCAGCGTCGGCATCGCGCTTGATAAAGGCGTCCAGGCTGCGTGTTAGCATATCCACCGTTTTCTCTGCCATGCGGGGAATATCAATCAACGGCTTGAGCGGCGGTTCGTCTCCAATCAGGATGGCAATCTTGGCTATCCCCTCGGCGTGGTCGCCAATTCGTTCCAATTCGACGATGATGCTGAGCACAGCCACGATGATGCGCAGGTCGCTGGCCATAGGCTGCTGGGTGGCTATCAGCTCGATGCATCTCTCCTCTATCTCGAACCTTTTCTGATTTACTTTCTGGTCGTCCGCTATAATCTGCCGGGCAAGATTCAAGTCTCGATTTTTCAGTGCTTCAATGGAGCGCAGGGTGGCCTTATTCACCATGCTGCCCATAGCCAGTATATCGTCCTGGATTTCTCGCAGCTTCTTGTGAAAAGCGGTCCTTATTTCCATATAGAATCTCCTTAATAGATAGTCCTTATCCGAACCGGCCTGTAATATAGTCCTCGGTGCGCTTGTCTTTGGGGTTGGTGAAGAGGCGCGCAGTGGGGCCGTATTCCACCAGCACCCCGGCCCTGTCCTGCTCCATCATCATAAAGGCGGCCATGTCAGATACCCGCGCTGCCTGCTGCATATTGTGGGTGACGATAACAATAGAGTACTCCCCGGCCAGGGTCCTCATCAAGTCCTCTATTTTGAGCGTTGCTACGGGGTCGAGGGCGCTGCACGGCTCATCCATCAGGATGACCTCCGGCTCAAGGGCCAGTGTCCGTGCAATGCATAGCCGCTGCTGCTGGCCTCCCGAAAGCTCCATGGCGCTCTTGTGCAGCCGGTCTTTCACTTCATCCCACAGCGCCGCCCTCTGAAGCGCGTGTTCCACTATCTCCTCCAGATTATCCGCAAGGCCATTGACACGGGGGCCGAAAGCCACATTCTCGAAGACTGACTTGGGGAAGGGATTGGGCTTTTGGAAGACCATGCCTATTCGATAGCGCACCTCGGTGGGGTCCACATCGGCGGCATAGATATTCCTGCCATCGAAAAGCACCTCTCCCTTCACTCTGGAGCCTGGTATGAGGTCGTTCATGCGGTTGAAGCAGCGTAGCAGAGAGCTCTTGCCGCAGCCGGAGGGGCCGATGATAGCTGTAATCTGATTGCGGGGAATCGCCATCGAAATATCCCGCAGAGCCTGAAAATTTCGATACCACAGTTCCAGTTTTCTTGCCTCTAAAGAGGTGCTGTTATTTGCCATTCTATTCCTCAGTTCTCTTCTGGTATCGGTTCCTTAGAAAGATAGCTACCGCATTCATGCTCAACAGGACAACAAGGAGGACGATAATGCCGGCAGCGGCCAGGTGCTGAAAGTCCTCCTGGGGACGTGAGACCCAGTTGAATATCTGGATGGGCAGCACGGTAAAACGGTCGAGCGGGTTGGTTGGGATATAGGTCAGGTACACCAAGGCGCTGATAGCAATAATTGGGGCTGCTTCTCCGATAGCGCGGGACATGGCAAGGATGGTGCCGGTGAGGACGCCGGGGAAGGCGGAGGGAAGAACGATACGACGTACTACCTGCCACCGGGTGGACCCCAGGGCAAAAGCCCCCAGGCGATGGGCTTCAGGTACGCTGCGAATAGCCTCTTGAGCAGCGATGATGATAACAGGCAGGGACATAAGGGTCAGGGTCATAGCCCCGGCCAGGATGCTTCTCCCCAGAGCAAGGGCTTGAACGAAAAGGCTCAACCCCAGAAGCCCGTAAACTATGGAAGGCACACCCGCAAGATTGCTGATGTTCATTTGAATAAGCCGTATCAGACGGTTGTCAGGAGCGTACTCCTCCAGGTAAATGGCAGTCCCGATGCCGACAGGGAAAGAGAAAAGGGCCGTAAACATCATAACCCACAGGCTGCCGAAAAAGGCGGACAACAGCCCGGCCTCTTCGGGTTTTCGTGATGGATAGCTGGTCAAAAACTGCCAGTCCAGCCACCCTGCGCTGTCTCTGAGGACATCCGCTAGAAGGACAATCAGGACGAGTGTGCCTACCAGGGTAGAGCCCAAAAAGAGGGTGCTAAAAAGGCCTCCTTTAATCTTTCTCAGCTTAAGATGCCGCTTAAAAGCGGAGCCGTTTCTCATTCTAGTATTTCTCCCTGTAACGCCTGACGAACCACTGGCCGAACAGGTTCATCAACAGTGTCATGGCGAAAAGCAGTAGCCCCACGGCAAAGATGGTATAGTATTCCACTGTCCCGTGCGGCGTCTCTCCCAGGCTTACCTGGACGATGTAGGCGGTCATGGTCTGGATGCTCTCCAGGGGATTCAGAGTCAACTTCGGCGTGGAGCCGGCGGCGATGGCCACAATCATAGTCTCGCCGATTGCCCGTGACAAGGCCAGGATAAAGGCCGCCACAACCCCCGATATAGCAGCGGGCATCACCACGCGGGTGGCAACCTCGAACCGGGTAGCTCCTAGTCCGTAGGCCGCATTGCGCAGGGAGCGCGGCACAGCTATCATGGCATCTTCGCTTAAAGAAGAGACCATCGGAATAATCATTATCCCCATAACCAGGCCGGCGCTGAGGGCGTTGAAGACTATCATATCGGGGAAGATGTTTCTCAGCAAAGGTGTTACGAAGGTGAGCGCAAAATAGCCGTAGACCACCGTAGGTATACCGGCCAGGATTTCGAGAAGCGGTTTCAGAACCCGGCGCACTCTGTCCTTAGCATACTCGCTGAGGTAGATGGCGCTGGCCAGACCTATGGGCAAGGCCACCAGGATGGCGATACCCGCCGTCAGCAGAGTGCCGCTCACCAGAGGCAAAATCCCGAAGTTCTGGGGTTGGAATAGCGGCGTCCATGCGGTCCCGGTGAGGAATTCCAGGACGGAGACCTGCCTGAAAAAGCCCGCCGCCTGCACCACCAGCATCACGACGATGCTGATTGTTGTGAAGACGGATACCAGGGCGCAGACAAGGAGCGCCCACTTGATAAGCCGTTCCTCAAGAGGGCGTTTCCTCACCCATCCCAGAGAAGGGGCAGACTCGCCTGTTGTTGTTTTCAGGGTGTTACGGTGTCCCGACATTCTACTCCGGTTCACTGGACTTTCGTCAGGTTTTCGCTGTAGGCCCTGGCGGGCATGGGAACGTAGCCTACCTCGGATACCAGCTTCGGCCCCTCAGTCATGTAAAACCGGATAAACTCTTTCACCTCGGGGCGGGACAGTGCCGCCATATTCACGTATATGAAGATGGGCCTGGACAGGGGTTTATAGGTGCCGTTGAGGATGGTATCCACTGAAGGCAGCACAGGGCCACTGCCTCCATCGATGGCTACCAGCTTTAGCTTGTCCTTGTTCTCTACATAGTAGGCATAGCCGAAGTAGCCCAGGGCGTTGGGGTCGCCGGAGATTCCCTGCACCAGGACATTGTCGTCCTCGCTGGCCGTAAAATCTGGGCGGCTGGCATCCTCCTTGCCATTGATAGCCTCGGTGAAGTAATCGAAGGTGCCCGAATCCGTACCGGGGCCGTAAAGATTGATGGGACGGTCAGGCCAATTGGAACGAATCTGATTCCAGCGCTTTATCGCGGAGCCCGGCTCCCATAGCCTCTTCATCTCGGAGGTGGACATGGAAGTGGCCCAGGTGTTTTGCGGGTTGACCATCACGGAAAGGCCATCGTAGGCAACCGGCATCTCAATCCACTGAATGTTGTTCTTTTTAGCCTGCTCCTTTTCCGAGTCCTTAATAGGGCGTGAAGCATCGCTTATCTGGGTTTCTCCGACGACGAACCGCTTGAAGCCGCCGCCGGTGCCGGAAATGCCCACGTTGACGCGAATCTGAGGATGAAGTTTGCCGAACTCTTCAGCCACAGCCTCGGTGATGGGAAACACTGTGCTGGAGCCATCGATTTCTATGGTGCCCGAAAGGCCGGAAGTGGGTGCAGGCGTCTGACCCGCGCAACCGGCAGTCAAAACTGTAGCTACGGGTATCACCACCAGAAGTTCAAACCATTTTTTAATGGATGTGTGCAAGTTATTTTTCTCCTTTTATTTCTGATGATGGCATGGAAGCGCTTCTTTCCATCTATCAAGAGCATACAGGACAGACTTTAAGGGCGATTTAAGGCTTTGTTAAAGATTTGTTAAATCTTGAGGGGAAGAAGGCAGTTAGCTGTCGGTATCCGGCAGTCAGACTGGGGATGGGTGGGGATTAAAAGCGCATCGGCAGCTTGAAACTGAAAGTGGAACCCTTACCCTCTTCGCTTTGGGCCCGGATTTCACCGCCGTGCGCCTGGACTACGTGCTTGGCAATGGCCAGCCCCAGCCCTGTGCCGCTGCCCGACCGCGCCTTGTCCGCCTTGTAGAATCGCTCGAAGACGCGGGGCAGGTCTACTTTGGAGATTCCTATGCCGGTATCTGATACGCTCACCACAGCCGAATCACCTTCGCGTCCGGCTGAAACCACCACTTGTCCTCCGGCGGGGGTGAACTTGATAGCATTGTGTACCAGGTTGATTAGAACCTGCTGGACTCTTTCCCTATCGGCAGAGACGGTCAGAGGGCCGGACGGGAACTCGGAAGAAAGAGTTACCTGCTGTCTTTCTGCCTGCACGCTCATCTGCCTGACGACCCCTTCTATGAGGGAATTAAGTTCCACCGGCTCCAGTCTTAGCTCAGCCTTGCCGCTCTCTATGCGGGATAGCTCTATCAACTCCCTCACCATCTGTGTCATACGGTCCACTTCCCCGTTGACCATTTTCAGGAAACCCTTCGCCGCTTCCTTATCGTCGAGGGCGCTATCCTGAAGCGTCTCCACTATTGCCTTGATGCCGGACAGGGGTGTCATAAGCTCATGAGAGACATTGCCCACGAACTCGCGGCGCATCGTTTGCAGGTGTTCGAGCTCCGTCAGGTCCTGGAACAGGAGGAGCACCCCGCTCGGCTTCCCTGTCGGAAGAGGCATGGCAATGACCCTGAGAAAGCGTTTGCCTGTCCCGGCCTGAAACTGGGCAGACTGCTGCTTTCCGGCCCTGAGGCATGATTTCAGCAGACCGTCCACCTCGTGGTCGCGGATGACTTCTATCAAAGACCTGCCTCTTGCATTCTCCTCTTTGAAGCCGAAGATACCCTCAGCCGCAGGGTTTGCCAGCACCACAGCACCCCCGGTATCCGTCATGATGACACCGTCTGCCATACTGCCGAGGACCGTAGCCAGCTTGGTACTTTCGCTGTTAATCTTCGCCAGGGTGTTCTTCAGGCTGAGCGACATCTGGTTGAAAGTGCGGGCGAGCTGCCCCAGCTCATCAGTGCGGGGGACAGGTATTTTCTGGAGGATATCCCCCGCGGCGATTCTCCGGGCAGCGCGGGTGACCTCTCTGATGGGGTGGGTTGTTGCCCGGGCAACGAAGACCGCTGCCAGGACAGTGAGCAACGCGGCAAGCGCCATCGCCAGGCCGACAGTCTGCGTCAGGCGGCCAACCGAGCTTTCAACAGCGGTAAGTGGCAATGCTACGCGGGCGCTACCCAGCACCCTTCCCTGGCTGGCAATAGGTACGGCAACATACATCATTTGCAGCTTCAGTGTAGTGCTGTAGCGTGTGTTCGTGCCTATTCCCGAGGCCAGCGCCGCGAGCACCTCCGGACGTGCGGAGTGGTTCTCCATGGCAGCCGGGTCTTCATCGGAATCGCCCAGGACGGCGCCATCCAGTGCAATGATAGTGACCCTGGCGTCCAGGTTTCTCCCCAGGCTCTTGGCTAGACTATCGATAGTATTCAGCTTCGCCGTGTCGAGGATGGCTGGCAGGGCAGCTTCGGCTGCGGTACGCGCCCCTCTCGTAAGCTGGGTACGGAGGTTTTCAGTCTGGATATCCCTGACGGAATTGGTCAGATAGATTCCCAGGAAACCCATGCTGGCGAGAATGAGCACTACGAAGGGGAATCCGATATGCCAGTGAATTTTGCCGAACACCTCAACCCTCCAGTTTATAGCCGATTCCCCTGACCGTAATCAGTCGCTTCGGCTTTCCGGGGTCGGTCTCTATCTTCTTCCTCAGCCATCGGATGTGTACGTCCACTGTACGGGTATCCCCCGGAAAATCGTAGCCCCATACTTTCTCCAGCAGTTGCTCCCGGTTGAAAACGACACCCCTGTTCCTGGCAAGGAAGGAAAGAAGGCTAAACTCCTTCGTAGTCAGGTCGAGGACGGAACCATCCAGCGTAGCCAGTCGCCGCGCATTGTCGATTTGAAGTTCTCCCGCACGAATAACTGCTTCCTCATCGCATGCCTTCGACAACGCCGCCTCTGCCCGGCGGAACATGGCCGCTACACGGGCAAGCAGCTCCCTCATGCTGAAGGGCTTGGTCACATAATCGTCAGCGCCAAGCTCAAGTCCTACTATCTTATCGACTTCCTCACCTTTGGCACTCAACATCAGGATGGGCACAGACATTTCCTTGCGCAGGATGCGGCAGACCTCCAGCCCGCTCATCTGGGGAAGCATGACATCGAGGACTACGATGTCCGGCTTGTCCCGGCGCGCGAGTTCCAGGGCCTGGGCGCCATCAAAGGCATTGACCACCCGGTAGCCTTCTCTGGTTAGGTTGTATTTCAGGACATCGCTCAGCGTCCGGTCATCCTCTACGATGAGTACCGTTCTCTCTTTCATGTGCTTCGCTTTTATCTTTTATAATCCCACCTGTAGCATATCACAGAGTGGCTTGTGCTGAAAGTGGCGGAGTTGGGGGATTGCCGCGCATTATGCTATAATCTTGAGATAAGATAGCTTTGGAATTGGTATATTTGTGCGGGAGGTTGAGGCAAATTCTTAATGCTTAAACAGAAGATTGTGGAGCTGCTTGAACAGGCAGTCAAGGAAGCCCAGGAAGCGGGGAAGCTCCCATCAGTGCCTTTGCCTGAAATTTCCGTCGAACATCCTTCCAATGAAGGACATGGCGATTACGCTTCGAGCTTCGCCCTCAAGCTGGCGCGGGAGACCGGACTCAACCCGCTCGGTATCGCAAAGAGCGTAGCGGAACTGGTGAAATGCAGCCCTGAGATTGGCACTATAAAGGTTGCGCCCCCGGGATTCATCAATTTCACGCTTAATCCGGAGTGGCTGGCGGGCCAGGTTGCCATTGTCCTGGCCGCAGAAGAGTCCTTCGGCAATGCCGATATCGGCCAGGGCAAGCGGGTGCAGATAGAGTTTGTCAGCGTCAACCCCACCGGGCCCCTCCACGTGGGGCACGGGCGCGGCGCTATCCTGGGCAGCACACTGGCCAATGTACTGACCGCCGCCGGCTACAACGTAGAGAGAGAGTACTACCTGAACGATGCCGGCAGCCAGATTGATGCCTTCAAGCGCTCAGTCTATGCCCGCTACTGCCAGACCCTCGGGCGCGAAGCCGAGATGCCTCCCGATGGCTACATGGGCGGTTATATCACCGACCTTGCAAAAGAAATTATCGCTGCGGAAGGAGATAAATTCCTCGCGATGCCGGAGGAACAGGCGCTGGCGCAACTGGGCGGTATCGCCCTTGAAAAAATGATAGCGGAAATCCGGAAGGACCTCGAACTGCTGGGGGTGAGCTTCGATGTCTGGTTCAGCGAGAAGAGCCTCTACGAGAAGGGACAATACAGTACGGCTACGGCTCTTTTGCGTGAAAAAGGATACCTGGCGGAGAGGGAGTCGGCCACCTGGTTCGTGTCCACCGCGTTGGGAGAGGACAAGGACAACGTGGTGGTGCGCAGCGATGGCTCACCGACCTATTTCGGCGGAGACATCGCCTACCACTACAACAAGTTCATCGAGCGCAAGTTCGACCTGGTCATCAATATCTGGGGTGCGGACCATCAGGGACATGTGTCCCGCATGAAGGCCGTGGCGGCTGCCATGGGTATCAATCCGGAGCGGCTCAAGGTAATCATCTCCCAGATGGTCACGCTCTGCCGCGGCGAGGAATTGGTGCGCATTTCCAAGCGCAGCGGTGAGCTTATCACATTGCGTGAAGTAATAGACGAAGTGGGAAAGGATGTCTGCCGCTTCTTCTTCCTCTGTCGCTCGGCGGACAGCCAGATGGACTTCGACCTGGAGCTTGCCAAAAAGCAGTCGGCGGACAACCCGGTGTACTACGTCCAGTACGCCCATGCGCGCATCGCCAGTATCTTGCGACTGGCAAAAGAGCGGGGCATCGAGTACAGTGACGGCAATGTGGCGCTGCTCTGCGCGGAGCCAGAGCTTGCCCTTATCAGAAAGATGCTCATCTTGCCTGAGATAATCGAGATTGCGACCCAGACCCTGGAATCGCATCATCTTACCTACTATGCCCAGGACCTGGCTACTTCCTTTCATGCCTTTTATAAATTGTGCCGCGTCATCTCCGATGATAAGGAACTGAGCAAGGCACGGCTTAAGCTGGTGGAGGCCTCGAAAATCGTGCTGGCCAGGACCCTTCACCTGATGGGGATGACCGCCCCTGAGAAGATGTAGTTTGAAAATTCCAATTTCCAAATCCTAAACAAATCCAAATTACCAAAGCACCAATGTTCAAAACGTTTCGGTCATTAAATATTTTGAATTTTGGCATTGTTTAGAGTTTAGGATTTGGTGCTTAGGATTTATATTGTCTGGTTCAAGGTCTGGGTAAGGATGTTCAAATAATGAGGAAGCGTGTTTTTTCCGGCGCCCGTCCCACGGGCAGGCAGCATCTGGGCAACTATTTGGGTGCTTTGCAGAACTATGTCAAGCTCCAGGACGAGTACGATTGCATCTATTGCATCGTGGATATCCATGCGTTGACTACGGTGGAAGATGTCTCTAACATCCAGAACAATATCTATGAAATGACGCTCGACTGGCTGGCGGCCGGCATCGACCCCAAACGGAGCATCACCTTTGTCCAGTCCCACGTGCCGGAAGTAATGGAGCTTCACACCCTGCTGAGCATGGTCACGCCACTAAGCTGGCTGCTGCGTGTTCCCACCTTTAAAGAAAAGGCCAAGCTCCAGCCGCACAACGTGAACTACGGGCTGGTAGGCTATCCGGTGCTGATGACCGCGGATATAGTGCTCTACAAGGCGGAGGCTATCCCGGTGGGAGAAGACCAGTTGCCTCACCTCGAGCTGGCAAGGGAGATTGTCCGCCGCTTCAATAGCCTGTTCGGCCCCACCTTCCCGGAGCCTGAGGCCAAGCTCACCAGCTTCCCGATGGTGCTTGGCTTGGACGGCAAGCAGAAGATGAGCAAGTCGCTGGACAATCACATCGAAATCGCCCTGTCGCCGGAAGAGACTGTCAAGCGTGTCAGGACGGCAGTCACCGACCCCGCCCGCCAGTACCGCACCGACCCCGGCAATCCGGGAATCTGCAATATCCACTTCCTGCACGGCTATTTCAACCAGACCGAGCAGCAGAGGTATGCCATGATGTGCCGCAAGGCGGAGGTGGGCTGCGTGGAGCACAAGAATGTGCTGGCGGATGAAATAAACAAGGCTTTAGCACCCTTCCACGAGAGGCGTGCCGCTCTGGCTACCAACCCGCAGTATGTAAAAGACGTCCTCGCAGACGGCGCTCAAAGGGCGCAGGTCGTTGCCAGGGAAACACTTGTGGAAGTGAAGAAGAAGATGGGGCTGTTGTAGAGCACTCGGTCGTCCCGCAAGAGGCGAGCCCGCATGACAGGTAACCCTTATTTGAATCGTTTGTACTAAGCAGTGTCAACGGTGAAAGCAACAACCTGGTCGATGGAGTCAGCATCGCAAAGAAGCATCATCAGTCTGTCCATGCCCAGGGCGATGCCGCCGCAGGCGGGAAGACGGGTTAGCGCCTGAAGAAAAGGCCAGGGCATTTCCGTCTTCCGTCCGCGTTCCTGTTCGATTTGCTTTATTTCTGCCTGGAAACGGCACGTCTGTTCCGCGGCATCGGTCAATTCACTATAAGCGTTAGCCAGCTCCAGTCCGCCAATGAAGACCTCCGCCCGCTCAGCGATTAGCGGTTCATTCGATTTGAGACAAGCCAGCGAAGCCATGGCCGCGGGGTAATCGAGGAGCACCGTGGGGCGGTACGGGTCGAAGGCGGGGAGCACCTTGGTCACAAGGTCGGTATCGAACCGCAGGGGGTCGAGCTCCGTTACCGGGTCCCAGCCTGCCGCGCTGAGGAAGGCGCCGCGAACTGTGACACTGGGCCACGGCGGAGTGAGGTCAATCTTCCGGTTTCTGTAAGTGATTACCGGGCCCATCCCGAGCTTGCGGGTTACTGCCAGGACCAGGTCCTGGGTGTCCCGCACCATTTGCAGATAGTCTGCTCCGGCGCGATACCACTCAAGGAGGGTGAATTCCGGGTTATGCCATCGTCCACGCTCGCCCTTGCGGAAGCACCGACTGACCTGGAAGAGTCTGTCATATCCCGCAGCAAGCAGGCGCTTCATGTAAAGCTCCGGGGACGTGGAGAGATACCAACCTTCACTTTCAAGAGGGACGATTTGCAGCTCAGGAGCAACGACGGGAACGCGGACCGGCGTCTCCACCTCATGAAAACCCTGGTTCTGGAAAAACTCGCGGGTGAACCGGCATATCAGCGCCCGGCGCTCCAGGTTGGGCCTTATGCGTTCAAGCCGGCGGGCCTCATCGTCAACCGTAAACGGACTATTTCTTTCCGGTGATACGCTCGACATATGTCCCCGTGCGAGTGTCAACCTTGATGACGTCCCCTTCTTTTATGAAAGGAGGAACGCCGATGACGTAGCCTGTTTCCAGCTTGGCGGCCTTGTTCTGAGAGGCCACGCTATCGGTCTTGGTGGATACTGCGCTTTCCACTATTTTAAGCTCAACGAAGTTGGGTATGGTTACGCCGATAGGCCTGTCCCCCAGCATCATCATCATGACTACAGTGCCTTCCTTGAGGAAATATTTTTTGTTACCCATCTTCTCCCCGGGAAGGGAGAGCTGCTCGAAGGTCTCGCTGTTCATGAACACGTATTGCTCTCCATCGTTATAGAGATACTGCATCTCATGGGTGGTTATGGGAGCCTCATCCATCTTATCGCCTGAATGACAGGTGGAATCAAGGGTGCTGTCATCGAGCAGATTGCGCAATTTAAGGCGATAAATCGCCCGCCCCTTGCCCGGTTTAACAAAATCCACATCATCCACGTTGTAAGGGATGCTGTTGATTAGAACCTTGACGTTCTTGTGTATATCCTCGATTTCCATTATCCTGCTTTCTCTCCTGCCGTAAATTCCTGACC
>JACPPQ010000020.1 GCA_016190925.1 Chloroflexota bacterium
AAAAACCATTCGTTTCCACGGCAAAACAAAAAACTCAGGCTCAATAATTATTCGTTTCCCGAGAAAATAACCTTTTTACCATACCGACAAAAAACCTGCCCAAAACCTGATTTGAGCCTGTCTCAAAAATCACATGGAGGGAAATTAAAGAGGGTGGGGCATAAAATTTCCTAATTTTCGGACACTATCACAAGCCGGTGCGAGAGGGCACATGGCAAGCGTGAGCGATTGCTAAACGACCTCACATGCTACAAGGCCAGGCCAAGCGCAAAGCCGTCACCAATGGCATCGATGATTTTCTGGACGTGCCAGCAATCCCCTATCATATAGGTCTCGAACCCTCTGGCTTTCAGCAGGTCCAGAAGTCCATTATTCTGTTTCATGCCGGTCGCCACTACCACGGTGTCGGCCTCGATGAACTGCTCCCCATTGTTCTCTGTGGTTACGACGACTCCATTGGTACGAACTTCACGGCATTTGGCACCGGTGATTACCTTTATCGGCAGGTCAGATAACCGAATCATCAGCCTTGTCCTGTCCCTGAAGCCCATTTCCGCAGCCAGCCTGGGAAGCATCTCTACAATGGTGACCTCTTTTCCCCTCTCATGCAGGAATTCAGCGGTCTCGCAGCCGGTGGAGCCGCCGCCGATGACGACCACTTTCTTCCCAACTTCAGCCTCTTGACCGAGGACCTGAAATGCGGTGAGCAGATTGCCAGGTTGCGCCCCGGGCAGTGGCGGAATACAGGGGACAGCCCCGGCAGCCAACACGACCACATCCGGCGCTTCCCTTTCAACAATATCGACTGTAGCTTCTGTATTCAGCCTGATTTCAACACCGAGCTTGTTAAGCTGGGTCGTGAGATAGGTTATTAGCGGCTCAATCCTTTCCCTCTTGGTCGGTGGGACCATGGCCAGGTTGAGCTGCCCTCCCAGCCTGTCCTGTTTTTCAAAAAGCATGACCTTGTGACCTCGCAACGCCAGAACCCGTGCAGCCTCCATGCCCGCCGGCCCGCCGCCTATAACATTGACTTTCCTGGACGCTTCCGCCCGTTTAATCCGGGATTCCCGCTCCTTGCTTAGAGCCGCGTTAACGGCACACACAACGTAAGTTTTAGTCGAAAGACCAACGTCGTGACAGGCCAAACAGGAAATACATGGTGTGATGTCCTCTACCCTGCCTGATTTTGCTTTGTTGGCAATTGCAGGGTCGGCGAGCAGCCCTCTGCCGATGGCGATGATATCCGCTTTACCTTCCCTAATGGCTGCCTCACCCAGTTCCGGGGTAATTCTACCGATGGCAATTACCGGAAGGTTAACCACCTTCTTGATTCCTTCTGCGTATTGCAGTAATGCGCCTGGAACATCCGGGTTGTGTACCAGGGCGTAGCGCCCGTAGCCCCTGACAGATACATGTACGGCATCAACCAGGGGACTTATCAGCCGGGCTACAGCCTGGTAGTCCTCAACAGTAGCGCCATCGACCCCGAATTCCTTGCCGTTGATGCGACACCACAGCGGAAAATCATTTCCGACCACCTTCCTGATAGCACGCAGCACCTCGAGGAGAAAAAAGGTCCGCTTTTCCAGACTGCCTCCGAACTGGTCCTGGCGTTTGTTGCTGAAGGGAGATAAAAATTCGTTGAGTAGATAGGCATGCCCCGCGTGCAGCTCGATGCCCTCAAAGCCGGCTTTTTGGGCGCGGCCCGCTGCTTGCGCAAACCAATCAACAATCCGGTATATTTCTTCAACAGTCAGTTCACGCGGTATCTCCCCTTCCGGATGGGCGCCGCCCGGATATGACTCTGCGGATGGAGCCACCGGTTGAAAGCCGGTCAGTCGGGACTTGGCCATTCTTCCGGAATGGTTTAGCTGTATAGCAGCCCTGGAGCCGTGTTTTTTGATTGCCGCAGCAACTCGTGTCAGCCCGGGTATGGTCAGGTCGTTATCTATGTTCGGGCGGTTTACTCCGTGTATACCGTGGTAGAAATCCACACTGACATTCTCCACGATAATTAAACCTGTGCCCCCTTTAGCTCGCGCCTCGTAGTAGTCTATCATCCGCTGCGTTACCAGGCCGAGCTTGTCGGCAAAGCCGGTACCCATGGGAGACATAGCGATTCGGTTTTTGATAGTCATGCTGCCTATGTTTATCGGCTCAAACAGTTTGGTGAAGACGGGTTTACTGGACATCCGAGGTATTCCTCCTTGCAAGACGTGACTGCACTATAGTGCAAAATCTCGTAAATATTTTGAATGATTCTATCGTCTTTGATAGGAAGTGTTAGCGTGATTGTAGATTTTTTACCCCTCGCTTTCAAGAGGCTGTCCGAAAATGTCATTCTCGAGGGAGTCCGCCAGGGGCGGACGACTGAAGAATCCGTAATTCGTTCGTGGCACGGTTTCTTCGCGGAGTTTATCCTGAGTATACGAAGGCTCAGAATGACTATTTGGACGTTACCATTTTGAGTTTTCGCGCAACCTCAGAACGATAATGAAAGCCTATCCACGAGACTAAATACTAGCCCGTGACAGTCTTTGCGTTTTCTTTAATCCAGCTAACGATATCATCGAGCTTGGTATGTACCCCGAAGACTTGAGCTACACCTTTGGCCTTCAACTCAGGCAAATCTTCAGGCGGAATGAACCCGCCCAGTATAACAGGAATAGGAGAATTCCTCTCGCGAAGGAGGTCTACCACCTGCGGCACCAGCGCCCTGTGACCGTCAACCAGCGAGCTTATTCCCACCACATCCACGTCTTCCTGCAAAGCGGCCTGGGCGATTTCCTGCGGAGTCCTGTGACGTCCGAGGTAGATTACTTCCATGCCGGCATCGGTGAGCGCCCTGGCAACTACCAGAATGCCCCAGTTGTGACCATCCAGGCCTACCTTGGATAGTAAAACTCTGATTGGCCTTTTCTTTCTCATTGTCTCTCCTTTAGAAAACCCGCTGCCCGATTTCCTGGAACTCGCCCCAGACCTCTCTCAGGGCATCGCAAATCTCTCCGATAGTGGCATATGCCTCCGTAGCCTCGATTACCGCCGGCATCAAGTTATTCTCTTTGCGAGCAGGCAACTGCGCCATTGCTTTGAGATCGGACAGCGCCTTTTTAACTCTTACGTTATCCCGTTTCCTTCTTACTTCTTGGACCGCTTCTATCCTCTGTTTTTCGATGGCGGGGTTTGCCCGGTAAACCCTGACCGGCTTCTCCTCTTCATCGGAGGCAAACATATTTACTCCAATCCAGGGCACTTTCCCGGTCTGGCGGTCCTTGACCCAGTTAAACCCATCCCGGGCCAGTAATGACGGGATATACCCGTTCTCAAGGCACTTCACAGCGCCACCTTTTTCCAGGATGGTGTTCAGTTCACTATCGATTTTCTTCTCCATTTCAAGGGTCAGTGATTCCAGAAAGTACGACCCTGCAAGCGGGTCGATGACTTTTGAGACTCCCGTCTCATAGTTGATAAGGTGACCGACCCTGATGCGGTAGGCATCCGCTTCATCGCTGGGAAGGCCGAACTGCTCATCGTAAGCCCTTAGGGAAAGTTGCTGACTACCACCAAGCACAGCCACGAGGCCGGCTAAGGCAGTGCGGGCAATGTTGGTGAGGTACTGCTGCCTGGTAAGGTACATGCCGCCCTGGACCGCCCTGAAGCGGAGCATCAGGGACTCCGGCTTCTTAGCTCCATACCGCTCTTTCAAAAGCCCGGCGTATATTTTGCGCATAGCCCTGATTTTTGCCAGCTGTTCGAAAAACCCGTAGTATTCACAGGCAAGCAGCCATTCAACGCCAGGAGCAATATCATCTATGTTGATTTGCCTTTCAACAGCGGCATCAAAATAAGCTATGCAGTTGGCCAGGCCCACCGCTACCTCGTGTGGAGGCGTTGCTCCGCTGTGAGCGAAGTGCGCCGTGCATGCCTGGACCGGATGGAACTGGGGGGCGCGTTCAACACAGTAGGCCAGCGTATCGATTCCCAGGCGGATGCTGTGGGAAGGAGAATAGATATAGTTGCCGCGGGTGGTGTACTCCTTGAGAACATCATTCTGGCAGTAGCCTCTCAAACTAGATAGAGGGACTCCTTTCTGCTTGGCCAGGGCAAAAAAGCTGGCCATGGCGACGATGGCTGCCGCGTTCTGCACGATGCCCACACCGATGTTTTGAAGTTCGACACCGTCAAAAGCAATCTCCCAGTCCCGCAGGGATGACAGCGATACCCCTGTCCTGCCGACCTCTCCTGCCGCTTTGGGATTATCCGGGTCGTAGCCAAGCTGGGTAGCAAGGTCGAAGGCAATGGTGACTCCATCAGCGCCCGCTCCAATGATGGCCTTGAACTGAGCGTTGGATTCCTCCGGCGTGGCGCGCCCGGTATAGACCAGCTGAGCCGTTCCCTTTTTGGATGTGCTGGCGGAAATACCCCTGGTAAAGGGATAATCACCCGGGAATCCCAGGTCTTTCAAATAATCAAGCCCGCTATCATGTACGTCAGCGGGAGTGTACACCGCTTTGCAGGGAATGCCTGAATCGCTGACGTATCCTTCTTCCTTACCCCCTGGTACTTTCTCAGCTTGCCACTTCGCATAGGCCTTTCTTATGACCTCTATCTCTTTTTCATCGTACATGCCGTCGCTCCTTAACCGAGTGTCTGATTTCATGATGCGAAAAGTCCCAAGAGAGATTTCAGGATTCCCTGATTCAAAATCCCTCTCGATGAGGTTGTCCGAAAACAAGTTATTAGCATTGGTATTGCAGGCCTCCGTGCCTGCAAGCCTCTGCACAGGCAGGGTTCCCCCTGAAGGCACTCGCCTGAGGCGAGTGCCACCACCATTATTGAAAGTGAGTGTTACAAGGTATTAGTGCACTGTAACTCTTAAAAGCTTTCCCGGTGGCACAGGCGTCCCTGCCTGTGCAAGCATCTGAAGAATTAGATGTTACACGATATTAGGGCCCCAGAAGCGGTTTGATGACTTCTATCACGTCAGGCAGGGTCTCCAGTCGTTTTACCAGGTCGATAATCGATTCAATGTGCGTACCGGGTATAGGCGTAACAGAAAAACGAGCGCAGTCCCTCAGCTTCTGGGCGCATTCCTCGAAAGACAGTGGATTGCTGGGATGACCCTTGACATAGACCACATCTTTCTCATATTTTTCGCCGTTTCTCATCTCTATCCTGATATCGACCGGTATGGTCAGGTCGACAAACTTATCTTTCTCCTCGTCAACAACAACTTCTACTTTTTGCGCCAGCGCGAGCACCTTTTCGTTCTTGATGGCTTCCTCGGTAAAGTCGTCGATGAATACCTTTCTCTTGGTCAGGGCTGTAGCAACCGTGTAATAGTAGCTGAACTGGGCATCCACGACATTCCTGGGAGCGACCTTGTTCTTGCCGAAACCGCAAAGCTGGTAGCCGAAATTATTGGTCGCCACGGTCACTTTCTCAACATCTTCCGGTTTGATGTCGCGCTCTTTAGCAAGAGATAAAGCCCCATCGATAGCGCCGTGCGTGCCAAGGCAGGAAGGATAAAGTTTAACACCCACATTATTTACCTCGAACCGCTTGCCAAGCTCGCCGGTCAGTTCTTTTGCATCGAACTCGCCCTGCATGTAGAGGGGATAAAGGCCGTACTCGCCCTCGAATATATCCCTCGCGCCCGTGAAGCCGGCATCCGCGAGCATAACAGCAAAGACGCCTCCCTCAGCGGACAGACCCTGCCATAACCTGGTGGCTAGAGCGCCATCGATATGGGATTGAGCGTTGCCACAGCAGCGTGTGTAGCCGAGGCCCATAGCATGGCGCAGCTTTGCCTCGTCAAAGCCGAACAGTTTAGCGCCCATAGCAGCTACGGAGATTGGGGCCAGGGTTTCCGCCCGGTGGCGGCGTATGCCCACCTCCTTGCCGGCGGCACGCAGACGAGTGGTCAGGTCTGAACACAGAGCATTGCCCATAATAAAGCTCTTACCGTCCATCGGCTTCCCTTTGAAGGCTTTGGCGTATTCTGCGAAGACGAAAGCGGCCGGCACCGTGGACTCGCTCAAATGCCCCCCTATGGGATGGACATCCCCCAGGTCACGCGCCCTCGCTACGGTCGAATTTACCAGGGCGGCGTGATGGGCCGGCACCTTTCCGCCGTAAATCAGCAGGCTGGCCTCACCCCGACCGCCCCAGGTCTTTACCAGCTTGACCAGTTCGGCGCAACCGGGCGCCGAGCTGCCGGCTATCAACACGCCCAGGGTATCGAGCACGGTCTTCTTGACCACTTCGACAGTTGAAGCTGGCAAGTTTACATATTCGAGTCTCATAATGTGATTTACTACATCATCTATCGCAGCCATTTTGTGCTCCCGTTATCAGCTTTCCATGCTTTATACCAAAAGTATCTTCTTATGTCACCCTTGAGCCCTTCGTGGACTCAGGATAAACTCCGCGAAGGGTCTCGAGTGGTGGGGTTTATACTTGCAATGCCCGGCTATTAGCTATCCGTCCCCACCCAAGCCCATGCTCAGGCTCTTTCTTTTTCCTGTATCGCATTTTCAGCAGCAATGCGCCCGAAGGCAATGCACTCCGCCAGGTTGCTTCCTCCCACCGGATATAGCTTGCCATATATCGAGCCGCACTCACCGGCGGCATAAAGACCGGGAATGGGTTCACCGAAGGGATTCAATACCTGGGCCCTGCAATTGCGGCGTGGACCTCCCTGGGTGTTTGGCCCGCCCGGAAACAGCCTGATGGCAAAAAACGGCGGACTGTCAAGAGACACCATCTCGAGAGGGTTCCTGCCGAACTCCGGGTCGCGGCCTGCCGCGCAATATCCGTTCCAGGTCTTCACCGTATTTTCCAGAGTTGACGGCAGTACCCCAATCCTCTCTGCAAGCTCAGCAACGGTGTCGCCTTTGATTATCCAGCCCTTCTGTAGCTCAGCGGAGTTATCGGCGCTCCACTTGTAGAGCTGGTGGGGGCCTGAAGCCCCGCTGGAACGCTGCGTCATTGGACCATATTCCATCCTTTTCCGGTCGAAGATGTGATAGCTGGGCACTCTGTAATACTCACGCCTGTGAGTGTCAAAGGCGGTAAGCTCATAGAAGGCGGCGTGAGGCTTCAGGTTTTCGTTCATGTAGCGGCGTCCGTACCTGTCCACTATGATGAAGCCAACCGCAGCCTTTTCTTTAAGGCCCATTATCTGGCGGCGCTGCCATCCTTTGCCGCCGAAATCGATAAAGAAAGCCCAGGGGAACTCAAGGAATTTGGCGACCAGGCGTGCCGAGACACAGTTCATATGCCACAGGTCGGCTCCCACCTCCTGGCCCATTTTTATCCCATCACCGGTGTTTGCCATGCCTCCGGTGAAATAAACCGGATGCATTCCCAGGTATTGGAGCTTCATCGCCTCGTCCCCCTCGAAACCGCCGGTGCATAGAATGACGGCTCTGGTGACTTTGATATTCACATGGCTAGGTTGACCGCCTTCGGCAGAGGTTGCCCTTATGCCGGTAACTTCGACGGCGGTATTGGTCAACAACCTTTCAGCACGGGTCTGGTACATGACCTTGATATTACGGGAGGCCACCAGGTCATACATTAGATGCATCATGTGCAGTCCACGGCCTCTATACTGCCATAGCTCAAAGCTGTCAGCGCCGGGAATATCGGGATATTCCGCTGTCTTGCAGTAGAACTTGACATGGCCGCCCAATCTCTCCAGCCAGTCCTTATTCTGGCTGGTATATTCCGCCCAAACGCGGATGACATCCGGGTCTGTCCAGCTAACCTCCCCATCCGCCTGGCACAACGCGGTCATGTGTTCCACGGCCCTGGCAATGTCAGAAACGCACAGGAAAAGGCCACCTGAGATGCTGCTTCCGCTGCAGTGGGTTGCGACGCTCTGCTTCTCCAGGATGATAACTCGTGCGCCTTTGTCGTGAGCGGTGATAGCCGCCACCGCGCCGGCCAGTCCGTAGCCGGCCACCACGATGTCCGCAGTTAAGTCCCAACGGGTATCTTTCAGCCTCAACATTATATCGCTTTTACTCCCGACTTACGAGTGTTTTTATACAGCACAACCACGTACAAAAACTATCACACCGAGGCAATCCTGTCAAGAAAAAGCGCTCTCAGGGACGCACCGAAAGTAGCGCTGCGCGAAAACCGATACGAGCTTCCGAAAAGGCTTTCGCTATTCCAGCGTAACTATTATTGATTTGCGGAGTTTATCACCCACAGTACGAGAGATATGTCCCTGTCCCGTTTTGTCATCGGCCAGCACGATGTCCCCCGTGCGGATTCGCCGGCTGGTCCCGTCGCTGGCCAAAATCTCGAACTCCCCCTCAACGGTAATGATAAACTGGCGGCGCGGAGCATTGTGCCAGTCATAGTTATATTCAGCATCGGTTACGTTAAAGGATATGCCGGTGGCTTTTATCGTTTCTGATTTTTTGCGGCCTTTTGCGAAATCCTTGAGTTCAATCTCGTTATCCTTGAAATGAGACTTTCCGTCAGGTCCGGTATAAAGATGTACGTACTTCACCCGAACAGCCCTCCTCTTTGAACTTAATTTGTGGATTTGCGTGATTATATCTGGCTTTTACCTGAAAGGTCAAGAACGGAACGGCCCGGCATCCGGCCTTGACAAGAACCGGGGAAGGATATATCATTTTGCCACCATCAGCACTATCCGATGATAAACCTGCAAGCCGAGAATGGCTGCCGCGAGAATGTAGGACGGAACCGATTATGTTTCAGGAGGCGCAGTGTGATTAAAGGTACATGGACCAGTCTGTACACGATGTCATCAGAGGAAGCCGGGCAGTTTCTACAGAAGACCAAGACCGTGGTTATGCCTTTTGGCAGCACCGAGCACCATGGGCCGCACCTGCCGCTGGGGACCGATAGTATGCAGGCGGTGGTGGTCGCAAAGAAACTCGCGGAAAAGGTCCCGGTCCTGGTGACGCCGCTTATCCCTGTAGGCGTTGATTACTACTTCATGTCCTGGCCCGGCACCATCACCATTGAAATAGAGACCTACGCCAGGCTGATTGAAGAAATGACCTTGAGCCTGGTACGCCATGGCGTTAAAAACTTCGTTTACCTCAGCGGCCACGGGGGCAACAAGCAAGCCCTGGAACTTGCTGCCATCAACTCCAGAAGAAAGGCTGACATCAAAGTACTCATTGCGGTGCCGGCATACGTGGCTAATGTCCTCTTTCAGGGGAAATATGACATGGGCCACGGCGGCCGCATCGAAACCGACGGCGTCCTGGTCTATAATTCGGAGCTGGTCGATATGCAAAAAGCAATGCCGAAGCCAGGTCAACCAACACCCGAAGAGCAGATACAAAGGATATCTAAAATACGCGGCCGCGCCAGGTACGATATCTTTGGCGTGGTTAAGGATTTCAGACAGGAGGTCTCTGAGGAAGGATGGTTCGGGGATGCCAAAGGGGCTACCATTGAAGAAGGCCAGTTCATCTTCGACCGGGTGACTGACGAGATAATCGAACATATGAAGCGGATGTTCGGGGAAATCTGACGGCCAAGCGAGGGACACACAGGATTGTTATTTACCGCTTATCGCGCTTAGTCGCCAACACAAATTACCAACACAAAGCTGGTGAAACGAGGTGCAACCGTTGGACAGAGGAAAAGCTATCTGCCGCGAACTGAAAATGGCGGGCATTCGCTACCTGGCCTGGTTGCCCGATAGCGAAACTCACTTCATGCATGAGGCTATCCACAGCGACCCGGCCCTTAAACTCATCCAGGTATGCCGGGAGGGAGAAGCATTGGCGATTTGCGCCGGCCTGCATCTGGGAGGCAGCAAGAGCGCTCTCCTTGTGGAAAACCAGGGGATATTTGATTCTGGAAACAACCTGAAGTGGATTATCGACCTGAAGATTCCCCTGGTTATGCTGGTCGGTTACCTCCTGTATCACCAGATGCAGCGCACTCCCGAGGGCAATTTTCGCTGGGGAAGGAAGGATTACACCGAACCCTTTCTTGATTGCTTTGATGTCAAGCACTACCTGGTTGATAGTGACTCCGATGCGCATAAGGTTGGCCTGGCCTGCAAGGAGGCCCATGAAACCAGGAGGCCGGTTGCTGTTCTCCTGACTAGCGCGGATGGCTTTATTCCAGGAACGTAATGGAGGAATCATGATAAACCCCGCTGAGCTGCACAGGATGCTGATAGAGCGAAGAAAGAACGAGATTGTGGTCTACACCATGAGCGCGCAAAGGGAATGGCACCGATATTCGACCAGCCCTCTGGACTTCTTTGTGAGCAGCGCTATGGGTTATGCCTCTTCACTGGGCCTGGGCCTGGCTCTGGCGCAGCCTGAGCGTCGCGTCTGGGTGCTGGATGGCGACGGCAGCCTGTTGATGAACCTGGGCACACTCGTGACCATTGCCGACCAATCGCCTCCAAATCTGGTCTATTTCTTGCTGGGCAACGGGCTTTATGATATACCGGGGCAAATACGATTGGTAGGGCAGGGAAAAGTGGACTTTCCCTCCCTGGCAAGGTCCGCCGGTCTGAAGAAAGTATACGATTACGATGAGTTAGACGGCTTAAAAGAACGGCTGAGTTCACTGGGGGATGAGGCTGGCCCAGTATTTATCTATCTGAAGGTGACGCCGGGTCCGCGAGGTACCCTGGACTGGCGCGGGCGCGGCGGGACGGTGGCAATGGCCAGAGCTATGGAAAAAGCCCTGAGCGAATCGAAGGGCTAAAGCCTGAGGTGATGGGCAAGGTCATCTGCGATATCTTCGAGTCCCAGAGATACTAACTTTTCTCTGGTTGGAATGCCGGTTGTCTTATCCCAGCCCCGGGCTTCATAATACTGGTCCAGATAGCTATCGGTCATATACCGGGTCAGCCGGGCGCCTTTGGCGGGACCTTCAGGTAAAGCCTCCCGGTAGAATCGGGCCGGCCAATCATCGTCCTTTCTGGTCATACCGGCTCGAACCAGATAGGCGCGCTGGAGGTTAAAGACCTTCTCTCCCATGGTCATCAGTTCTTCGCCTGATACATCGCGGCCTACACACGCAGAAAACAGACCCGCCCAATGGGTAGGCCCAACAGCCATCAGACTTATGGCTGGAAAGAAGCACACCCCCAGCAGATTGGTGACGGTGGTCAATTCCTCGAACCACTTGTTGAGAACAGCTTTCCCCTCAAAGCTTAAAGGTTCCAGTGCGGAGACCTTACCTTTTCTTTTGACTTCGGGGTCCATATCCCATTTTTCGACTGGACACGCCGGGTCAACCCTGTCGGCACACCGCGAGTGATTGGTCTTAATATTGTCTCCTCCACGGGGGTTGGTCAGGAAGGCAAAGGAAAAGGCCCGGCTGCTGGAGCGTGGGTCAGCCCACATCATATCCATTCCTTTGACAGTTGCCGTGTAGTTTTCCGCTCCTTTCCCGATTCGCTTTGCCGCGAGATTAGAACCATCGGCAAAAAGGGCGCCGAAACCTTCCCGGTACGCTATTTTACGCAGCATTCGAGTCACGGCATCTTCACTGCCCCATGTTAAATCCAGGTGGTCTGCATCTTCATCCGTGATGATTCCGCGCTGGTAGAGCTCCATTGCCAAAGCGATGGACCCGGATGCCGAGCCGTAGTCCATTCCCAGGCGATGCGTCAGTTCTTTGCAGTACCAGATGGACGGCAAATTATCGATGGCGCACTTGGCCCCGAACTCCAGGACGCTTGAGACAAAAGTGGCGCTACTCACTTTTAGTCCGGCATGTTTACCTTCAGCCACTTCTACCATATTGAAGCAAGGCATGGCACATCCATAGCACGCCCCTTTTGGTTTAAGGGCATGCTTCGTCAGGGCTTCCATACCCCTGGTTTTCAGAAAATCGGGCAAAAAGCCGGTCTGGAAATTCTTACCCGGCAGGGAGCCTGTTGAAGAATTAGCGGCCGCTGCTGCAAAAGAGCCATACCGGCTCCGGTCGCCGGACTTGGGGTGGTTCTTTTATTAGCTCTCTTGCCTCCCTTGCGGCACTCTTAAACCTTTCGGGCTGCGCAATGGGCACCCTTCCCGTGCCTCTTACCGCGATGGCCTTCAGCTTTTTAGCGCCCATAACAGCGCCAAGCCCGCTGCGGGCCGCGGCATGGTAATACTCGTTTATGGGACAGGCATACCGCACCAGGTTTTCTCCCGCCGGACCTATGGCCATCACCGCGAACGCCGGCGGCCCTGATTGAAGCTCCTTTCCCAGAATGTCGGTAGTTTCCCATGTGTCCCTGCCCCACAGATGGGCAGCGTCCCGGATTTCCACCGAACTATCGTTAATGCAAAGGTAAACCGGCCGCTCAGATGCGTTCCGCATGATGACGATGTCATATCCAGCGTGTCTCAGCAAAGCCCCCCACCTGCCACCGGTGCTGGATGAACCAAGCAGTCCGGTGAGAGGTGATTTAGTAGTCAGTTCCACGCGCCCGGAGCACGGCGCTTCGGTGCCGGCCAGGGGGCCGGCGGATATGATAATGGGATTGGCAGTCCCCACCGGGTCCACGCCCGGACCGGTTTCCTCATACAGTAGCTTGCTGCTGATACCCATTCCACCAACAAAGTCGCGAACCAGCGTAGCATTCACCGGTTCCACATGAATCACGCCGCTGGCCAAATCGACTTCCAATATCTTGCCATATCCATACAGAGTGCTCGGCATCTTAATCCTGGCTTTCCGCGAAACGCGCTTATGGCTTAATTTCAATGTCTCTTATTGAAATAATGAAACCGCGGGTATCCCTAAGCTAAGATAAGGATTGCGAACAAAAATCGAACTTATTCGCATTGGCTATCATGATGGCACAGAAAAACAGTGGCGCTCGCCTCAGGCGAGTCCCTGCCTGTGCATCTGCCCTGCACTAATCTGCCATCTTGATTGCAACATGAAATTATCAAAGGAGATACCGGATTGAATTATATTGGAACTGACAGTCATATTTCAACCCTGGACTTCAAGGTTATCAATGAGACAGGCAAAGTAAAAAAAGCTCAGAAAGTGGTAACCAGTGCCAATAATTTTCTTGAATTTGTTAAAAGTGTGCCTAAGCCACGCCAGGTCATCATTGAGGAGGGGCCATTGGCGGCTTGGCTATTAGAGATTAGAGATATGTGTCCAAAATGGAGAAAGGCTGGTGGTCACTGACCACAAGCGTAATCACTGGATCGTATCATCGGGGAAAAAGGAAGTTGCTGCTGATGCGGAAAATTAGCTCAACTAGTGCGGGGAGGTTATATTAAGGAGATTCATCATCCGGTGGGACAGCGCAGGCGATTCAGAGAATTAATGATGGCCTATCATGATACTGTCAGTAGCGTTACTCGCATTAAGAATAAGATTAAAGCCAAGTTTCTGCAAAATGGGATTCAATGCTCGGGAGAAACGGTCTATCTGCCAGAACATCGGGAAACGTGGCGGCAGCGATTACCCCAGGAGCCAGCTTTACTGGTGATCATAGATCGCCTCTGGGAGCAACTGGACCAAACCCGGCACACCGAAGAAGCCATCTTATCTGAGGCCAGAGTGCAGGCGAAACAGTATCCGGAGATAAAGCTTCTGAACGGGATTGCCGGGGATTCTGCAGTGTTCACTAACCTCGAAGAGGAATTTGACCAGCAGTCTTCGTTCGCCGATAGGCTATCTACCTGCACATTTCGTCATAAAGTTGAATCAGAAGAACTAGCGATTTTGACAAAGGATATGCAGGTAATGGGGAATAAGAAAACAGAAAAGCCTCCCAAAACGGGAGTCATGCAAGTGAACTGGCTGTGCGTGCCTGTAGGTTAGGACGATTCTTCCCTTCCTAAAATGAGAAGCCCCCGGATTTCCGAGGCTTCTCACTCTCCTGTACTTAGGACAGGCCTGTTATGACAGCATTCGTTGTCTTCTTATGAAGTAGACAGCGAGTGCCACCATCACCACCGCCATGCCAATCAGCCCACTCATCAGAATCCAATTGGGCCCGGAGGGGAGCCCGTAGGAGGCCCCCCTCCGTTATCTGTTTTACTTTAGCTGGCTGGTTTTCTCCTTGCCAGGAAGATTACCAGTGCGATGACGATTACCACCGCTGCCACAATCCCGATAATGAGACCTACGTTCATCCCGGGCGCTGGAGCCTCCGCCGGTGTTGGAACGGGTGTTGGTGCAGGCGCAGGCGCTGGCGTCGGTGTCGGTGCAGGCGCAGGCGCAGGCGTCACCACTGGCGCCGGCGTAGGCGTCGGTGTCGGTGCAGGCGTCGGCTCCGGTGTCGGCGTTGGCGTAGGCGTCGGTGTAGGAGTTGGCGTAGGCGGCGCGCTTACCGTTACCGTTATCCTGCCAGTTACCGGCGGCTCAAGCGGCGTATGATTGTTGTTCACCAGTTGCACCCCGAAGGTATGCGTCCCCGGTGTCACATCATCCCACCTTATTGTTGTATCCGGCGATACTTTGTACGTG
>JACPPQ010000022.1 GCA_016190925.1 Chloroflexota bacterium
AAATAGTAGAGCGTCATACCTTTGGCATCGACCATGTAGTCGCCCACATCAGCCTTGGTTTGCAGCATCACATTGTAAAATGGTTCCTTCATCACAAACCACACGCCGCCTACGGCTTCACCGAGGGTATCTCCCGATACCATATCTTTTGCGAAGTAGTAGAGCGGCCAACCCTTGTAGGTGGTCTGTTTCATCCCGTCATCCCTGGTGATGGTAGCAAAATCACTCGCCTTCAGGTTCGAAGGCACACCAATTGTTTCAGAATAGAAGATGGGCCATGCCTGGAGTACAGCGCCCGTAGCGTTGCTCTTGCCGATTACGTCCCTGGTGAAATAGTAGAGCGTCATACCTTTAGAATCGACCATGAAATCACCGATACCCGCTTTGGACGCAGTCTTAACGGTAAGGGCAGGAGTGGGTGGCACCGGCACTGGTGCAGGAGTTGGTGCCGGCGCCGGCGGCGTTGTTGGCACGGGAGCAGGTGCAGGTGCAGGTGCAGGCGGGGGCGCAGGCGCTGGCGGTGTAGTTGGCGCAGGGGCAGGCGCCGGCGCAGCAGCGCAGCCTACAAGTGCAATCATTGTCGTCACCAGAAGCAGAACCTTGATACAACGAATTATTGTTCTCTTCATTTTGCATCTCCTTAAATATAGTTGGGACTGGGACATATCCAAACACTATATTTTTAATTATCCATCTGAAAGAGCCAGACTATATATTCGTAATGTTACGTATTTCTACAACCATCTAGCCCGTAATTTTTTCTGCAAGAGCCTGCTTTGTTTGACCTGGCAAGCATAACTAACATCGCGTCAGGTTAATAGCTAATCACCTTTTCAACTTCATCTACATTTACTGTCATTCTCCGCGTAGAGCTTGCCCCGTACTTGATACGGGGCGGAGAATCCAGCTATCGGCTTCATGGATTCCCCGTCCGCCTGAGGCGGAGGAATGACAGAGGGAAACTGTGTGCTAATTTCATGACTAAGCTAAGTATTTCTTCCAGTACACCTCAAAAGTGATGGCCACCTATTAGCCTGACAGGACACTAGCGCTAAGTAAGCTCCCGTACCAAAATATGTAAGCGGGAGAGCTATCAGGGTTCTGCAAGCGAAGGGAGGAGGGAGTGTTTGGCCTCCTCCTCCTGGTTAACCATCAATACCGTTTTTACGGATTTCCTCCGCCGCCACTTCCACCGCTGCTACTACTGCTGCCACTGCTATCATCATCGCTGCCCTTGCCACCACTGCCTCCACTGTCATCACTGCCGCCACCTCCACCACTGCCACCACTGGTGCCACCGCCGGTGCCGGGGTCGCTGCCACTGCCGCCTCCTCCGCCACCTCCACCGGGACCACCACTGGTGCCGCCACCGGGGCCGGGGTCGCTGCCACTGCCGCCGCCAGAAGTACCGCCGGTAGTGCCGACGGTATCAGTGCCAGCGCCTGGAGTAGTGCCGCCGGTATCAGTACCAGCGCCTGGTGGAGTGCCACCAGTATCAGTACCGGTGCCTGGTGGAATAGCACCGCCTGCGTCAGTACCAGTACCGCCAGTGCCTCCACCGGTAGTGGTGCCACCCCCGGCAGTTGTATCGCCACCGGACGCGCCACCAGCGTCAGTGCTGGCTCCCTGACCGCCAACGCCATCTCCTTCCACTATGCGCCTTTTCAGTTTCTGCTCTTCAGCACGCCTTCCTGCTCCGTCTTCCGACCTGCGCAGTTCCTGCTCGAACTGCTCAAGCTCCAACTGACGTCTACGGAGTTCCTGGTCGCGCGCTTGAACCTGCACCACAAGGCTCTGAAATTGCTGTTCGCGCGCTCTAACCTGCTCCTCAAGGCTCTGAGCTTCCTGTTCCCAGTCCAACTCCACGCGCCGTTTCTCGACTTCTACCCGGGTGGCCAGCAAGGAACCGTCACTCATTTTGATGAACCGTATCCTGACCAGCGCTCCCACACTCAAACCCTGCTCGAACCTGGTAGCAGCATTAATCCTGACCACTTTTCCGCCAATTACCAGGGCATCAGGGTATATAGCATCGAGCTTGCCGGTAAAACGGTCGTCACCCTGCTCGCGCTCAATGGCAACAGCCACCAGAGTCAAGCCTGGAGACCACTGGTAAACAATGCCGCCATTACTCTCGGCGGGGGAGGCCACCATAGAGCCGTCAGGGACGGCAATGAACCTTGCTCTTGCCTGAACACCCGTAGCCAGGCCATTTTCGAGCCTGGCCGCGGAGTCCACCTTGCAGGTCTTGTCTCCAACGACTATAGTGTTAGCGTTCATTGAGGTTATCACGCCAGTGAGCTTCATGCTCTCACGGACGGTCTCAATTTCGATAGCCAGAAGGGAGCCGTCAGATGCCTTTATGAACTCTGACCGAGCCATGATACCGGGAGCCAATCCCCCGTCAAGCATGGTGTCAGGGGTTATTTTGAGAGTACGGCCGCTGATTACCACCGAGTCACCACTAATAGATTCGATTATGCCGTTGAGATGTCCATTTTCTCCCAGCGGTTGAATCTCGGACAGCTTCAGATTACGTACCTTTGCTCTTACTTGCGCACCCACAAGGCCCTGAGCTTTAGAGATTGCTTTAGCATCTTCCATTTTGATACGCGCAGTAGTGCCGCCATTGAGAGTGAGCACTAGCTCTGCCCCGTCCACAGCCTGCAATTTGCCATAGTAGTCCTCTATTTTTGCAGCGCCGGTGCAACTGGCGAGTAGAGGTAAAAGCACCGTTGCCACCGAGAGCAACAAGGTCAGTAAGAAAGTTTTACTGGTTTTCATGGTTGTCCTTCTCATCAACTCGTTTCAAACTTGAGTGCTCCGAATACTAGAGGAGGAGCGGGTTGGTCAGCCCTCTCCTCCTCTCGCAAAAGTCAATGTTTCTTTACGGATTCCCTCCGCCACTTCCACTACCACTACTGCCACTACCGCCGCTTCCCCCGCCGCTACCTCCACCACCGCCGCCGTTATCCACTCCGGAGTGGCTGGGGAGGTTGTCATCTACGCTTCCATCACCCCGCAACCCGCCGTCATCCAGCCCGGAGTGTCTGGGGAGGTTGTCATCTTTGCTACCGTCCCCTCGTAGCCCGCCGTTATTATCCTGTCCGCGCGGTGCCTCGCCTTCGGCCTCACGTCCCCTTAACTCGGCTTCTCTGCCGCGGAGCTCCTGCTCATGCCTTTCAAGTTCCATCTCTCTGCCGCGGAGCTCCTGCTCACGGCCGCGGAGTTCCTGCTCTCTGCCGCGAATCTCCTGCTCACGGCCGCGGAGCTGCTGCTCCAATTCCATCTCCCTGCCCCGCTTTTCAACCTCAACCTTGGTAGCCAGCAGAGAGCCGTTAGCTAACTGCACAAACCGTACATGAGCTTCCGCACCTTCGCTAAGGCCTTTTTCAAACCTGGTAGCGACATTAGTAGTGAAGCTTTTCCCGCCAATCTTCAGACCATCCGGACGTATAGCCTCGACTTTACCGGTGAGGCGGTCATCGCCTAGCTCACGCTCAATTTCGATAGCCACCTTCGAGCCATCCGGCATGGTCACGAACTCCACTTTTGCCTGGACTCCCGGCATGAGGCCGCTTTCCAACCTGGTCATTTCACTGATATTAAAGGTCTTGCCATTGATGACAACAGTGTTAGCATTGATGGAGGATATAGCTCCGGTGAGCTTCACGTCCTCATGGTCGGTCTCAATCTCGATGGCCAGAAGGGAACCGTCAGCCGCTTTCACAAACTCCGACCGGGCCAGCACACCGGGAACCAGCCCCCCGTCAAGCATAGTGTTTGGCGTTACTTTGAGGGTCTGCCCGCCAATCACCACTGCATCAGGAGTAATCGATTCGATGATGCCGGTGAGATGTACATTTTCCCCGATAGACCGGACTTCCGTGAGCTCCCGGCTATCGGAACGCGCCCTTATGTTCACCTGGGTGCCTACAAGCTCACCGGCTTGAGAAGCCAACTTGGCATCCTGCACCGTAATGCGTGCGGTAGTGCCGTCGCTGAGCGTGACTATCACCTCTTTGCCGTCTACCGCCTGCAGTATGCCCTGAATGTCCTGCATGGACGCCCCTGTGCAGCTAATGTAAATAGGCAGCAGAACCGTCATTGCCGAGAGTACCAAAGTTAGTAAAAAAGCTTTCTTGATTTTCATTTGTTTTCCTCCTTTATTTATACCCGAATAGTTTAAGGTTTTGTGTCTCACATTGTTCCTCCCTGTCCTCCTTTCGAGTTTTGTAAAGATTTTCTTTATATTTTTGTAAAGTTTTTCTTTACATTTTCCATTATCATCTACTAAGAACCATGTGTGAATTCGTAAGTGTACGTACTTCAGGCAACGCAAGACACGTATTTGTCCCGGAAAACGTACTTAGATAAAGTGCTAGTCATGTGTCTCTCAAATAGCCTTACACGTGGTCTCTCTCCCCTTGCGGGAGAGATGTAAAGCCTGCCCCGTACCTTGATACGGGGTGAGGGGTGTTTTATGATTTCACCATCAGCTTAACTCTCTCCTACGAGCGCGACGTTATCTGTCAAGTCACTTACGAGACACTACACTAGTATCCTGAGTTATAAGACCATTACATAATTTGTCATTGCGAGACCCGCTCAGGCGGGTCGAAGCAATCCGTACGACTGCTGTGAGTACGAGTTCTTTGTTTAAGTAAAAGATATTTTGACTTTTGCAACGGATTTCTGACTCAGGCCGCTTGTGTCTTTCCACTCTCCCTGCTGTCCAGCATGATTGTCACTGGGCCGTTGTTGTGGATTTCCACCAGCATGTGCGCCTGGAACTGCCCGGTCTCTACCTTGAGTCCGGTCTTGCGGGCTTCCTCAACGAAGATGTCGAATAGCTTGGCGGCCTGGTCGGGAGGAGCGGCATCGGTGAAGCTGGGGCGCTTACCTTTGCGCGTATCGGCGATGAGGGTGAACTGGCTAACAAGGAGTAGCTCGCCCTTGATGTCCAGCGCCGAGAGGTTGAACTTGCCGGCTTCATCAGCAAAAATGCGCAGCCCGGCTGTTTTCTGCGCCAGGTACTGCGCATCCTTTTCAGTGTCTCCGTTTGCCACTCCTGCAAGTACCACCAGTCCCCGCCCTATCTTGCCCACCACCTCACCCTCAACGCTGACCGAGGCCCTGGTGACACGCTGGAGCAGCGCCTTCATTAGCTGGCTTCCTTGGCCTTTTCTTTGGCGGGTTCCTTGGTAGTCGCCTTAGCAGTCTCCGCCGATTTCCCGGCTTTGACCGGCTCTTTGGACGGCTCGGTTGTAGGACTGGGCTTCTTGTAGTCATTGACATAGAATCCGCTGCCCTTGAAGATGATGGGAGCGGGACAAATCACGCGACTTACCTTTCCGGAACAGTTGGGACAATTGACTACTGGCTCGTCGTGAAAGCTCTGCCTCTTCTCGAAGCGGATAGCACAGCTATCACATTCATATTCATAGATAGGCATGGTTTCCTCCACCTGACACAGGTTCTCTAGTACTATTTTATAGTAAATCAGTCATTTTAGCAAAGCAAGGGGGAGAGTGCTAATTGCCATTGAAATGTCATTGCGAGGATTCCCGATGCAATCGGGATGACGAAGCAATCCCAAGTGGTGACCATTGAAAACAGGCCGCAATCCTTCAAGGAAGGGCCAGGATTATGGAAATTACCAATAGTCTTAAAATAATTTGGACTTGTCACTGCGAGACCCTTCCGCAGAAGGTCGAAGCAATCTCAAAGACTAGTCTAGTGTCTCTCAAATAGCTTCACATGGCCTTCTCTCTCCCCTTGCGGGAGAGACGTAAAGCCTGCCCCGTACCTTGATACGGGGTGAGGGGTGTTTTATGATTTCACCATCAGCTTAACTCTCTCCTACGAGGGAGACGTTATCTGTCAAGTCACTTACGAGACAGTAAACTGGATTCCATCCTGTTTGCGAAAAAACCCGCCTGACGAAGCCTCGTAGGCGGGCAGGTCAGCGAAGGCAAGCTGGCAGGCGCTTCAACGAGGAGAGCGCCACGAGCGGTTTAGGCCATCTCGCCGTCTGGTCCGGGGTTGGGATTGTTAACCTCGCTTATAGCTCATCTCCATATTTTGAACAACAGTGAGAGTCGAATCCCATACAGGGCTCAACCTGGGCACTTCAAGGACTTCCTGTAGCCTGGCCTGGTACTCCAGTTTATCGATGAGCCCTCTGACAACTTGCTCCCAGGTAAACCAGGCTGCCGAGCGCCGGGCCTCTCTGCGAATCGATTCTTTTATTTCATTATGCCCGGCAAAATAGAGGACGTAGGTCTCGATTTCCCGAGGGTCGGAGGTCTCCAGCACAACCGAATTGTGCAGGTGGATGGCGTAGTCCTCACCGGTGCCGCCGGTGAAGGCGATACCCCTGGCCGCCATCGTCTCCAACCCCACAAGACCAAAGGGTTCGTGGCCGCTGTTGGCCAGCACTGCATCGGAAGCGTAATAGATTAACCGCAAGAGCTCCGGTGAGCAATGAAATTTTATGTCAAGAATATCAGCCTCGCCGGCGCTGGCGAGCGCCCCCATGCAGCTCTTCAAATCATTGCCCGGCGCACGCACTTCTCTGATGGTTAATCCCAGGGAACGGGCGTTATGTTTGACCTCTTCTCCGTGAGGCTCCATGCCGCCCCTGGCCAGGAATCTTGTCCTGATGCCTTTGGATTTCAGCCTGGCAACCGACTCCACGGCCATGTGCCAGCGCTTATCAGGGTCCCAGCGGGCCACTTTGGCAAGCACCAGGTCCGCGTTGAGGCTTTTCCGCAACCTGGTGGCTGCATTGGTATCTACCACATTGAGCAATGCACTGGGAATCCCGTTGGGAATGGCGAACGGGCTAAGGCCCATTCGCTGCATTATCTGCTTCATGTAGCGGCTCACGGTGGTTATGGTGGTATTATCAGCCAGTCGCCGCCAGTCTATACGATTGAAGCCAAAGGTGTTGTTGGCATTCCAGAACATCACTACCCGGTCCCGCAAATCCATGTCATAAAGGAGCTCGCTCAGGTTGCACATGGCCTCGGTAGTGTGCCATTCTTCACCGAGCACCACCACCAGCTTACCGTTCTTTTCTGCCGGCTTGACTATATCATTAACCACAAAACCGGGAATAGAACCCTTGAAGTCATTTAACTTCCCTTCTTCTCCCTGGTATACGCCGTTGGGGTGATACCTGCTTATCCATTGACACCAGCGATGATAGTGAAGCTTGCCGCCGCAACTTATCTCGTGACCTTTTCTCGCGGGGTCGCCGACGAAGAATAAGTGGGTCTCAAAACCTGAGTTAGCGAGGGTGGAAGCGAGATTTGTAATTCTGACTCCAAGACCGCCTGCCAGGGAATATAAATCAGGACCTTCGAAAGATAAAAGCACAAAAACAGTGTTCTCCGCATTGATGCATGTTCGTTCCATGTCTCGACTCTCCCTCGTCCGTGTTCTATTCAGCTTTCCAGAAAAACAGCGGCATGATACATGACTTTACAAGGTAAACGCCCTGCGCTCTTGGCGCAGGGTTAAAATATACAGGGTTTCCAAAGGGAAAGAGTCCCTTGGCCGTACG
>JACPPQ010000001.1 GCA_016190925.1 Chloroflexota bacterium
CTTCCGGAGTACCCCGCCTTGATGCCATGCTCGACGGCAAGGGTTACATCAAAGGCAGCTCCATCCTGTTGTCCGGTATGGTGGGCACCGGCAAGACCAGCCTTTCCGCCAGTCTGATTCAAGCCGGGTGCCGCAGCGGCAAACGTTGTCTCTACTATGCTTTTGAAGAAGCCCCCAACCAGATTATGCGCAATATGCGTTCCATCGGCATCGACCTGGAGCCGTGGGTCAAGAAGGGGCTGCTCCATTTCCATGCCGTGCGGGTCTCCGAACAGGGGCTGGAAAAGCACCTGCTTACTATCCAGGCGGAAGCCCTGAAACACAAGCCGGAGATCGTGGTGGTGGATGCCCTCACCGACTTTACTTCCCTGGGCGCCTTTAACGAGGTAAGGCAGATGATTTTGCGCGTTGTTGATTTCTTGAAAATGCACGAAATAACGGCGATGTTTACCAGCATGTCTGAACGTGCCGATACAGAGATGACGGGGGTCGGGCTGTCGTCGGCTTTCGATACGTGGATACACCTCGCTAACGTGCAGGGCAACCTGGAACGCAACCGCACGCTGGTAGTGGTCAAGTCACGCGGCATGGCCCACTCCAACCAGGTGCGCGAGTTCGTGCTGGGCAACAAGGGCGTGGAGCTGGTGGATATTTACTCCACGGCGGACGGCGCTTTTATGGGGACGGCCCGCCTGGCCCAGATGGCCGCCGACGAAGCGGCCGATGTTGTCCGGCAACAGGGAACGGCTTCCCGCGAGCGCCAGATAGAGGAAAAACGCCGTGCCCTGGAAGCCAGGATTGCCGCCATGCGCGCCGAGTTTGAATCCGATATCAAGGAAACCGAGATGGTTATCGCCGAGGAAAGGGCGAGAGATAAAGCTCTCACTGCCGGAGTGAAGGTCCTTGCCAAGCACCGTGAGGCGAGTAAGTCGGCAAAGGGCAAGGGGGAAAAGTAATATGAGCACCAAAGCACACCCGGATTATGCGGACACCGACAGCGTCCCCGAGTGGGAATTGCGCTTGTTCGTCACTGACTGGACGCCACGCTGCGTGGTAGCCTATAAGAACCTTAACCGGATTTGCGATGAGCATCTTAAGGACAAGTGTAAAATCGAGCTGGTAGACCTCCTGGAAACCCCGGAGGTCGCGCGTCAGGAGCAAATAGTGGCAATCCCGACCCTGATGAAGATGTCGCCGCTGCCGCAGAAGCTGATGGTTGGCGACTTCACTGATGAAGCTAAAGTACTCAAGGCGCTTGGTATCGAGCCACCAAGATTGAAGTAGCTGGTAAGGAGGCCCGGATGGAGACTGGTAAAGGTACTGAAAAAGCGACTAAGAAAATCAAGCCAGAGACCTGGAACCTGCGGCTTTATGTCGCCGGACAAACGCCCAAGTCTATCGCTGCCTTCGCCAACCTGAAGAAAATCTGTGAAGAGCACCTGAAGGGAAAATATACCATCGAGGTTATTGACCTTCTGGAAAACCCGCGGCTGGCAAAAGGCGACCAGATACTGGCCATCCCCACCCTGGTGCGCAAGCTGCCGGAGCCTTTGAAGAAGATAATCGGCGACCTTTCCAACACCGAGCGGGTGCTGGTGGGGCTGGACCTGTACCCGCGTGAGGAGGAATGATATGCCCAGGAAAAACGGCAAGGACAAGGTATCAGCTACCGAGGCAATGGAACAGGCTTTAGCCCGGCAGGGTAAAGAGAAATATGTCCTTAAGCTATACATCACCGGCATGACAGCCCGTTCGCAGCAGGCGCTGCGTAACATCGAGAAAATCATCAAGGAGAACCCCGACAATAACTTTGACCTGGAAGTGATAGATATCTACCAGCAGCCGACCCTGGCCAAGGGCGACCAGATAATCGCCGTACCTACGCTTATCAAGAAGCTGCCGGCGCCACTGCGCCGCTTAATCGGCGACCTATCCCAGGAAGACCGGATTATCCTGGGCCTGGACTTGAAGCCCAAGAGTTCCCCCCCCCCGCAAACTCAGAACAAAAAGAGGGTGAGAAATGAGTGACCCATCAAATGAATTACGTGCGGAAGTAGCCCGGTTAAGCGAGCAGCTAGACGAAGCTAAAGAAACGTTGCGCGCCATTACCAGCGGCGAAGTGGATGCCCTGGTGGTTAACACTAAACTCGGGGAGAAGGTCTTCACCCTTGATGGCGCCGACACCGTTTACCGCATCGCTATCGAGAACATCAACGAGGGTACCATCACCCTGTCACCCGAAGGCACCATACTGTACTCTAACCGGTATTTCGCGCAGATGTTGAAGACCGATTTGAACAGGATTATCGGGGTTTCTGTATTTGACTTTGTTGCCCCGGATAGCCGAAACCTGCTTACAGCTCTAATGGGACAGGACAGTGGCCGCGTCGAGATATCGCTTCGCGCCGCCGACGGCACTCAAGTTCCGGCCTACGTAGCTACCAAAAAGCTGCAACTGGATAACCCTGCTATCTGCGTCGTGGTCACCGACCTGACCGAGCAGAAGCGAAGTGAAGAAATAATCAGAAGCGGAGAAGCGCTGAAGGAAAGCGAGGAACGTTTCAGGACTCTGAGCGAGACTTCCCCCATTGGTGTCGGCGTGAGCTCGGCTGAAGGCGTGCTCCTCTACACCAATCCGTCTTATGAACTCATTCTGGGTTATGACCACGGTGAGCTTATAGGCATGAAATCGGTCAACCTCTACTGTAATCCCCAAGATAGGGATTCTTGGCAAAGTAAAATGAAGGACACTGGAGTTGTCCGGAATGTCGAGGCAAGGCTCAAGAGAAAGGATGGCACACCGGTCTGTGTTTTGATTAATGCTTCACCCATCGTCTACGGCGGCAAGCAGGCGGTGATGGGAACGATTCAGGATATTTCCGAGCTCAAGGCCTTGGAAGAGCGCCTGGCCGCCCAGGAGCGCCTGGCTTACCTGGGACGGATGGCAGGAACAATTGCTCATGAGGTGAGAAACCCGCTGGCTGTAGTGGACTCTTCTGCCTTTTACCTTGAAAAGACTCTCAAAGATGCCGAAGGCAAGACCAAAGAGCACCTCAAGCGTATTAGAAGTGGTGTTACCCGCGCTGCCGGTATCATCGAGAAGCTGCTTGAGATGTCCCGTATGAGACAACCTGCGCTAAAACCGGTTGACATTTCTGCATTTATGTCTGATATTGTTCGGGCAGTCGCAGTGCCACAGAACATAAACGTGATTTCTGAAGGACAGAAAGAGGCCAGGATTATGGCTGATGCGGAGCAGCTCCACATGGCCGTCACCAACCTCTTAAGAAACGCAATAGAGGCAATGCCCGGCGGAGGCACGCTCACCGTCAACGTGAAAAAGGTTGACAGCCAGGTCGAGGTCTCAATTAAGGACACGGGGCCGGGCATTCTGCCGCAGAACCTCGGCCGGCTTTTCGAACCCCTCTTCACCACCAAGCAGGGCGGAGTGGGCCTCGGGCTGGCATTAACCAGGACGGTAGTGGAAAAACACGACGGCAAGATTGAAGTCAAATCCCTGCCCGGTGAAGGCGCAACCTTTATCATCCGCTTGCCCCTGTGTGTGGAAGGGTAGCAGGGTGAAATTGGGGTTGGTGCTTGGTTTCGAATTATCTTTACGTTTTCCTCTTCCCTTGCGGGAGAGGATTAAGGTGAGGGGTAACCCAAGTATCACCCTCATCCTAACCTTCTCCCATCAAGGGAGAAGGGACATGGTTATTATATAGATATAGGATTTTTGCAACCTGGTACAAATCCGTAAAATACGGCCAGTGTCTTCAAAACAGCTTGACGAGCATGGCTGCCAGGGCGGCGAGGCCGGCTTGCAGTCTCGGTTTCCACAGCATAAACTGCCCAAATAGAAACCCAAACAGACCACATATAAACGTAAAGCCCAGGATGAGGAGCGCCATCCCGCTGAAGTAGGAGTTGCCCGGTATGACAAAGAGGACAAGCAATGCCAGTGCCAGGCTGAAGGCTGCTGTGGCGGCGCCCATGGTGCGCAGGGTACTGTTACTTGCGGATTGCCTTACCATATAGACCTCCTTAATTAGCTGTTAGCTTCACCTCCTCCCCACCTCTGGATTAAAAAATCCCCCTTTCGCAAAGGGGGACACTACATTCTATCTATTTCAGGCCGGACATCGAGATGCCCAGCCGTTTCTGCTGGACCGGCTTGACTCCATCCTGCCACGGAGGAATGAGGTATACAATCACGCCAAGAATAACCAGCGGCAAAAGCAGGACTGCGGCGGAAACCAGAATCCCGCTTATCCCCATCAATGGCGGTGTGAAATCGCCGATTCCCCGCAGGCTCTTGGATACCAGCTGTCCGCCGATGACAACGTTCCAGCGCATGGCAAAAACGCCCACCAGAATCAGGCAGGCGGCGAAGAATCTCAATACCGTCTTCGCATGTTCATCGAGTTTGGCTGTCTCCGTAATTGCCAGTGTGACCATGGGAATGAAAGCGCCCGCAAAAAACTGTATTCCGAAATAGCTGAGAGCAATCTTCCCGGTTATCAGTTCCCTGATTACCTCCCAGCTCTCTTCGGACTCGTAGAACATGGAAATGGCTTCCAGCCCTTCGAGCGTCAGCGCAACAGTCAGGAAGCCTCCGAGCCAGAGAGCCAGGGTGCGCAGGCAGACATGGTCCAGCGGGACTTTCCTTATTTTCGTCGAGAGGACATACATCACCAGCAGCAAGGCAATGCCGGACACAACCGCAGACAGCAGGAAAATGATGGGCATCAGCGGAGTGGACCACCAGGGATTGGCCTTGATGGCCCCGAAGATGAACCCGACATAGCCGTGCAGCAGTGAAGCCGCGGGAATTCCGATGAACGCAAATATTTTTATGAGCTTATGGTCTACGGCAAGAGCTCTTTCCGATACGTCATAGACGCCCAGGGCAAGAATCGAGTATATGGTTTTCCTGATTCCCGTACCCGATTTGGCATACCTCACGATGTCAGGGCGGAAGACCAGCCATATCTCGAAAAGCACCAGAAGCAGATAGACCATCCAGATGAAACCGAAACCGGACATGGCGGATGTGAAATTCGGCCTGAGGAACATCTCCAGCGCCCTCTCGGGCCGGCCCAGGTGTATTGCCAGGGGGATGGGAGCCACCAGCAGAAACGCCAGAGCGGTGATGAGAGAGAACCGCGCAATGGGATTGAAGGTGGTTATCCCGAACACGTGGTAAAGTGAAGATACGATGAATGCCCCGGCCACCAGCCCGGTGATGTATGGATAGATGACGATGAGCAGGTCCCACTCTATGGCAGCTTCATTAGGATACAGGAAACCCATGACTATCTCACCCCCTTTTCCAGACCAACATAGTAGACCATTGGCTCGGTGCCCAGTTCCGGTTTCAGGACTGCCACTGCCCGCTCCCTGATTACCTGGCTTACTTTGCTGTTGGGGTCTTCGATATCGCCGAACATCCTCGCTCCTACTGGGCACACCTCGACACACGCCGGGAGAAGCCCCTTGGTGATGCGGTGATAGCACCAAGTGCACTTGTCCACCACCTTGTAGCGGGGGTCGAGGAACCGGGCTCCGTAGGGGCACGCCTGCACGCAGTACCGGCACCCGATGCAGGCGTTGCGGTCGACCAGTATCACGCCCTCCTCGGTGGCATAGGTGGCCGCCACGGGACAGACCGAGACGCACGGCGGCTTCTCACACTGATTGCAGAGCTTGGGGACGAAGAAGCTCTTCCGGATGTCGAGGCCTTTGTACTTCTCATTCATGTAGTCGGCGGTAAAGCCATCTATTCCACCGTTGGGAGAGTCCACCAGTGTCTCACCGGACCTGGTAATGGTGTACCTCTCGACCCATGTCCGATTGAACTCCGGCTCCAGAGGGACATCGTTCTCCAGCTTGCAGGCTTTCACGCACTTGCCGCATCCGATGCACTTGTTAATATCCACCACAAATCTTAGCGAACGTCCTTTTATCGGACTGGCTACCTTAAGCGATTGCGCCGAGCGGGTCTCGGCGAGGGTTCGCATCAGGTGAGAAGTGTTGTAGAGAACGACACCCCCCACCGCTCCGGCTACCCCGCCTTTGATGAAATCCCTCCGAGAAATCAACATCCTCACACACTCCTCTTGACGGAATGACAGCTCGTGCAAGAATCCGGACTGTTGGCGCTATGGTTGGCCGGGAAAGGTTTGAGGCCGCCGGCGCTATGGCACAGCAGGCAGTTGCTATATCCTGCCTCAGGATGGAGCACTACGGGCGGGATTGCGGGCGCATGAGGACTGTGGCACGTCTTGCACTCTGTTTTCCCGCCGTGCTGCTCCATGTCAACCTGGGGAAAATCCCTGGGCCGGCTGGGCAGCTTTGAATGGCACACGGCGCAGGCCTCCCTCGACTCATCGATTTTGACAGGAGTGCCCTTATCCACGTGAGACTGACCTGGCCCGTGGCAATTCTCACAGCTTACGGTCTTGTGCTTCGAATCCGACCAGCTACCATGGTTGGTCTGGTGACACTGATTGCAGAGAATAGGGTCGGCATAGGCCATCGGCCGGGCCGCCCACTCTGCCGTGTTTTCCTTTTCACGGTAGAACCCGTAGGCATTAAAAGACTCGGGGACGGGGATAACCCTGAGCAACACAAAGAAGACAAAAAGTATGGCTATGAGCACTCCCCCGGCCCTGACCAGATGTTTCATTGTTCACCCCCGCCGCCTGCTTTATCAGGTGTCATCAGGCAGACAGCTTACAAGATAGCCCCTCTATATCCGCGCAAAACTATTTACGTGCGTACAGCTACATTTTCATCGGAAGGGACGGCAGTCAGTTGCGCTTTTCCGTTTCCGGGAAGCGCCCTGCCGGAAAGGGCATTAAGTATGTCGACCGTCAATGGGATAATGGTGCTATTCCTTTCACCGGCCATCTCCACCAGGGTTTGCAGGTAGCGGAGCTGCAACGCCGCCGGCTGGCTCTGGATAATCCCGGCCGCTTCGGTCAGTGTCTCGGCTGCTTCACGTTCACCCTGGGCATGGATGACCTTAGCGCGCTTCTCGCGTTCCGCCTCGGCCTGCCGCGCCATAGCCCGCTGCATTGCCTCGGGAAGGAGCACATCCTTGACTTCAATCAAAGTGACTCTAACGCCCCAGGGCTCTTCGGTCTGCTCGTCGATAATCTGCCGCAGCCGGGTGTTTATCTGGTCGCGATGTGCCAGCAGCTCATCCAGGTCTGACTGGCCGAGGACGCTCCTGAGCGTGGTCAAAGCAAGCTGGATGGTCGCCTGCCGGTAGTCTTCGACATTGATGGCTGCCTTGACCGCATCGGTCACCATGAAGTAGACCACGGCATCCACCCGGACGGTGACATTGTCCCTGGTTATTACCTCCTGGGGGTCTAATACCATAGTCTGAATCCGCAGGCTGATTTTGGTCATGCGGTCAATCAAAGGAAGAATAAGATTGAGACCGGGCTGTCTGGTCCCCACCAGCCGCCCGAAACGGAACACGACGCCGCGCTCATACTGCTTGACCACCCTGACACCGGCGGCCAGCAGTCCCAGCGCTACCACCACGATTAGAAATACAAGCCAGGCACTCATTTGCCACATTCCCCCTTCTTAAAAAATCCGCTAACATAACCGGACTTTTCAGCCCTTATTAATAGTTTCCGATTTTAGCGGTGAAAAAGGCATAAAAAATAGGGGCTAGAAAAGAAAAATTCTGTGAAAAATGAGGCCGTTGGGCGCTTGAGTGCCCTGATTGACAGTCCAAAAATAACTGGTAGTTCTTGAAAAATAATGCCTGGAATAAGGATATAATGGAGTTGATTGAGCTTGGCAAACTGGTTGAGTTAGTCCACTGTTACGATTACCAGGTAAAGCGCAAGCGCGAAATGCTTGAAAATGAGGATGTCTGACTATGAACCCGCAGCGCCATCTCAAGTTTGCCGAGGTTGCATCGCATGCAATAGAATGTTTACATGGCGTTGAAACCCTTAAAAAAGAGGAATCCCGGGATTGCCTTTCTTCTGGGGCTGGTGCCTCTTCTATTGACCGGGTCCGGTTACCTGTTCGCGTACGTGTTTCAAAGTCAGTCATTTAAGGGCTTTTTTATTATTATTCCCCTCTTGTTGGGAATTCTTAATCGGGTGGGGTTGGGGGGGTATGTCGACGTCGGTCACACTTTAAGGGCAGTCGCGCGGCTTTCGTTGCAGGCTATCTGGTCGCATCAGCCACATTTTTTGTTTCACTTGAAGGCATTGGACGAATGGACCAGACATGGGCTGCAGTTGACCAGTTTGAAAACTTTGCCAGCGTCTTCAATGTGGTACTCGTGGTTATAGTCGTTCTAGCCGGAATCGGGTTGGCGATTGATATAGAAAGACTCGCCATCAAACACAACCGAGAAATCCGGCAAAAACAGGAAAGAAGTGCTTTCTTGATAGAGTGGTATTGATGGAATACTTCTACATTGCCATAATACTCGGTGAAGTGCTATTAATAACGGCATTTATTCTAAAACCATCACCGAAGAGGATGAGACTGGCAGCCAGGCTAATCGGGCTGACTGCGGTTGTGTGGTTTTCCTTCTATGGTTTTTCTGCCTGGATTTTTTCCGAGGCACAGGGAAGCGAAGAGGTTGCCCGTTTTTCGACTTGGATAGCGGCGATTGCACTGGCTGGTTTCTTAATATCCTGGTGGCGGGCGTGGCTTGGCGGCGCATTACTGATTGCTGCCTGGATGACTTCTCTGGGAGTGGTTATGTATTTGGGATTGGTTATCTATACCAGTCCCGGAGGGTATAAACGATTCCTGAACGCGGTCCTGCCCAGCATCCTGGTGTTTGGATCGCTGCTCTTTGTAGCTAGCGTACTACTCCTCCTGTCATGGCGGATTTCAAAAAAGAGCGGTTCTCCGGCGTAACCCCCCAATGCAACAGCGTAATTCTATTGTGCAAGATGATTAACTTTTGTTGTCCAAAAAGTGCGCAAAATGTAAACTAACTTGACCTGAAGAGATTCTCACCTTTGTGGCTGAGTTTCGCGGTTGCATCAGAACAAAGGTATTGACAAACAAATTATGACATTTAGTAGTATAATGAATTTATGGCATTAATTTCAGGAAAGTTTTCATTATTCGCTTGAACAAAGTTCTCTGTTGTTGTGGAGGTAGAGATTTGAGTAGCGCAGCAACAACCCCGGTCCCGGTAGCGAAGACCAGCGACCTTGCCGACGGCGTCATGAGAGAGGCGATGGTTGGCGACCGCGAAATTCTTATCGCCAGAGTCGGCAACAAGTACTACGCGGCGGAAAATATCTGCCCGCACATGGGAGCAAAGCTATCCCAGGGCAAGCTGGAAGGCACGGTGGTCACCTGTCCCCGTCACGCTTCCAAATTCGACCTGATAGACGGGCGGGTCATCCGCTGGACGGACTGGACCGGGGTAAAGGCATCGGTAAGCAAGCTCTTCAAATCGCCCAGGCCGCTTACTATCTACCGGGTCAAAGTCGAAGGCGACAACATATTCATCGAAACCTAGTGTCGCGTCAGGTAAATAAAATGTCATTCCCCGCGTAAGGCGGGGAATCCAGTTATACCACCTCACCTGGATTCCGTATCAAGTACGGAATGACAAAAGTAATTAAGGGGCGAACTCAACATACCGGGTGTAGACTAGAATCATGATTAACCTGACAAGATACTAGTTTCCGTCCCTTGCGATTGCCTATAACCTCAGGGAAAGGAATAATTGCCATGACTATGGCGCGCCAACCACCTACGGTAGCATATTTCTCCATGGAAGTAGGGCTGGACAATTCCGTCCCCACCTACTCCGGGGGCCTGGGGGCGCTGGCGGGTGATTCGTTATGCGCTGCGGCGGACCTGGGTGTGCCCATGGTGGGCGTAACGCTGCTCCACCGCAAGGGCTATTTCCGGCAGCACCTGGATGCGAAAGGAAATCAAACCGAGAGTCCAGTGGAGTGGTCGCCAGCCGACCACATGGTGCTGTTGAAGAACCGCGCGTCCGTAACAATCGAAGGGCGGCAGGTCTGGCTTCAACCCTGGCGCTTCATCTTGTCAAGTCAGACCGGCGCCGATGTAAACGTATATTTCCTGGATACCGCGGTGGCGGGCAACAGCGACTGGGACCAGACCCTCACCGATTATCTCTATGGTGGAGACAGCCACTACCGGCTGTGCCAGGAGGCGGTGCTTGGACTTGGCGGGGTAGCAATGCTGCGCGAGCTCGGCTACACGGACGTGGCTGCCTATCATATGAACGAGGGACATTCAGCCCTGTTAACAATGGCCCTCTTAGCTGAAGAAGCCAAACGCTCCGGCGCTCCGGTTGCATCCAAAGACAATATCGAAAAGGTTCGCGACCAGTGCGTCTTCACCACTCACACGCCGGTACCCGCAGGAATCGATAAGTTTCCCATACCCCTGGTGAGACAGGTGCTGGGCCCTGAAACGGTTGAGAACCTGGGTCTGCTCGAATGCCTTTTCGGGGAAACCCTTAACATGACCTACCTGGCGCTATTCTTCGCGCGATACATCAACGGGGTCTCCATGCGGCACGAGCAGATTTCCCACGATATGTTTCCTTCTTACCCTATCAACTCCATAAGCAACGGCGTCCATGCAGTCACCTGGACTTCGGAACCTTTCCGTCGTCTTTATGACCGCTATATGCCGGAGTGGCGTCTGGATAATCTCTACCTTCGCTATGTCAGAAGTATCCCCACCCAGGAAATCCATCAAGCCCATGTTGCCGCCAAGCAGTCCCTTCTCGCGGAGGTCAAGAAGCGCGCTAACATTGACCTCGACCCCTCGGTGTTGACCCTGGGCTTTGCCAGGCGCATGACAGCCTACAAACGAGCAGACATGCTCTTCTCCGACCTGGAGCGATTAAAAAAGATAGCGCGGGAAGCCGGGCCTCTGCAAATAATCTATGCTGGCAAAGCGCACCCGAATGACGGTTGGGGAAAGGACAACATCCGCAAAGTCTTTGCTGCAGCGGAGGCTCTCAAAGAGACCATCAAAGTCGTCTTCCTGGAAGAGTATGACCTGGAGCTTGCCACTTATCTCTGCTCAGGCGTTGATTTATGGCTGAATACCCCGCAAAAGCCGTTTGAGGCCTCCGGCACCAGCGGCATGAAGGCGGCGCTTAACGGCGTCCCCAGCTTCAGCATCCTTGACGGCTGGTGGGTCGAAGGCCACCTTGAGGGTGTAACCGGCTGGGCTATCGAGGATTCCATGAAGGAGAGCGACCTGCAAAAGGAGGTCGCCTGCCTCTACGATAAGCTTGAAAATGTCATCGTGCCCATGTTCTACCGCCAGCCTGATGCCTATGATGAAGTAATGCGCTCAACTATCGCTATCAACGGGTCGTACTTCAATGCCCAGCGCATGATATTCCAGTATCTGGAACATGCCTACATGCCCTACCATTGACCGTTAGCTATCGGCTTTGGGGTGAAGGGCGACTGACAGCTAGTAGCTAACAGCTGGCAGTTAAATTTTTTAAAGGGGGGCTACCAATGGATATCCGGACCCTCGTCCTGATAAACTTCATCTTACAGATATTGCTCCTGGGAACCGTCCTCGCCGCAGCTTACCTGGCTAAAGTGAAACGGAACCTGACTCGCCACTGCAATGTCATGAGAGTGGCAGTAATCGTACTCATAATAAGCATCGTCGTTGTCATGGCGCCATCTTTATTCGATCAGTTGCGCGTCGGACCGCCTTTTTCCTGGTTCTACGTTGAGATGGCGGTCCACGCAGCCCTGGGACTTGTCATTATCGGCATCTGGGTGTATGCCAATCTTTGTCTCAAGGGAATTATCAGGTTGCGCGGTCGATTGCTGTTATCCATGCGGATAGCCTTCTTCGCGTGGATTGCCGCATTCATTCTGGGTGTGCACATGTACATCCTCACATGGGTCTAACGACGCAATTGAGCACAACTCCGAATTAACGGGCGAAAATTCCCCTTCGAGAATTTGGCTCCTCCGTTCGTACAGCGCCTGCCTTAGTACGTAAACACTTCGAACTGTTCATGCTTCGATTACCCTCAGCACGAACGGATTATTTTTATCCTTCCAGACAGATTGTGCCAATCAAGAAACAACTTCTTCACAGTTATTACGTTTTATAAGCTAAGTGTCCTAGTGTCGCGTCAGGTAAATAAAATGTCATTCCC
>JACPPQ010000026.1 GCA_016190925.1 Chloroflexota bacterium
GGTCGCGCAGGAGGGCAGCCCTCTCGAACTCCAGGTTCCTGGCGGCAGACTTCATCTGCGTCTCCAGGTCCTTTATCAGCCGGGCCACCTCGTCTTTCGATACGGGGGTGACCACGTAGGGCGTGCGTTTTTCAGCCACCGCTTTCACCCTCTCGGTTATGTCCTTGATAGCTTTCTTGATGCCCTGCGGGGTAATGCCATGCTCAAGGTTGTAGGCTTCCTGAATGTGGCGTCGACGCAGGGTCTCATCCATCGCGGCCTTCATTGATTTGGTGATGGTATCGGCGTACATGATGACATGCCCATCGATGTGCCGGGCGGCGCGCCCCATGGTCTGAATCAGCGCCCCCTCCGACCTGAGGTAGCCCTCTTTGTCGGCATCGAGGATGGCTACCAGGCTAACCTCCGGCAGGTCGAGTCCCTCCCTCAGCAGGTTGATGCCCACCACCACGTCATACACCCCCAGGCGGAGGTCGCGCAGTATCTCCACCCGCGCCAGGGTATCAATTTCGGAATGAAGGTAGTGGGTCTTCACCCCCATCTCGATAAGGTAGTCCGCCAGCTCCTCGGCCATCCTCTTGGTCAGCGTGGTTACCAGGCAGCGCTCTCCCTTGTCCACCCTGCTCTTAATCTGGTCGAGGAGGTCGTCAATCTGTCCTTTGGTCGGCTTGACCTCGATGGTCGGCTCAAGCAGGCCGGTGGGCCGGACCAGTTGCTCCACCACCTGCTGGCTGTGGGCATACTCGTATTCTGCCGGCGTGGCCGAAACGTAGACTACCTGGTCGACATGCCCCATGAACTCGGTGAAGTTGAGCGGGCGGTTGTCCAGCGCCGATGGCAGGCGGAACCCGTATTCTACCAGCGTCTCCTTGCGAGAGCGGTCGCCTTTATACATCCCCCTGATTTGAGGCAGTGACATGTGTGATTCATCGATGAACAGCAGGAAGTCGTCCGGGAAGTAGTCCAGCAGCGTCCACGGCGGGCTGCCCGGCGGGCGCTGGGAGAGGTGCCGGGAGTAGTTCTCCACCCCGTTGCAGTACCCCGCCTCCCGCAACATTTCGAGGTCGTAATGGGTGCGCTGCTCCAGGCGGGCGGCCTCAAGAAGTTTTTCCTGCTGCTTCAGCTCGCATAACCTTTCGTCAAGCTCCTTCTCAATGCTCTGGATGGCCTGCATCAGTTTGTCGTGTGAGGTGACGAAGTGTTTGGCGGGATAGATGTCCACCGAGTCCAGCACGGCGACCATCTCGCCGGTGAGCGGGTCTATTTCCACAATGCGCTCGATTTCATCACCGAAAAACTCGATGCGTAATGCCAGTTCCTCGTAGGCGGGCTGGATTTCCAGAGTATCGCCCCGTATGCGGAACTTGCCGCGGGTAAAGTCCATATCGTTGCGCTCGTATTGCATGTCTACCAGCTGGCGCAGGAGCTTGTCCCTGCGGTAGCTTTCGCCCTTTTTCAGGGAGCAGACGAAGCTGCGGTACTCCTCCGGCGAACCCAACCCGTAGATGCAGGACACCGAGGCGACGATGACTACGTCGCGACGCGTGAAGAGGGCGCGGGTCGCCGCGTGGCGCAGCTTGTCAATCTCATCGTTGATGTCGGCGTCCTTCTCGATGTAGGTATCGGTGCGCGGGATGTAGGCTTCCGGCTGGTAGTAATCATAGTAGCTGACGAAGTACTCCACCGCGTTGTTGGGAAAGAACTCCTTGAACTCGGAGTAAAGCTGGGCGGCGAGCGTCTTGTTGTGACTGATGACCAGCGTTGGACGCCTGGCCCGCGCAATGACGTTGGCCATGGTGAAGGTCTTGCCGCTGCCGGTCACGCCGAGCAGCGTCTGGTGCTTGAAATCCTGCTCCAGCCCCTCGGCGAGGTTGTCCACCGCCTGCGGCTGGTCTCCGGTCATCCCGAAATCCGATACTATTTGAAAGTCTGGCATATGATGTGCTCCATAAATAGTATAGCTTTACGGGGCAGTGGTTACAATTTGTGAGTTTCATATCTTGCCATCCTTAAAACAATCTGCTATGATTCCGATACGCTCATGCGAAGTATAAATGCGCCTGTTGATTTCTCATCTCGAAGCTAAACAAGGAGGGACAAATGCCTGTAGTTACAATCCGGGGCCTGCTGGGAAGCGGAGCACCTGAAATAGGTAAAATGGTTGCCGAGAGACTTCACGTGGACTACGTTGACCGGCAAATCATCGGCGAGGTGGCTGCTCGCCTTCGACGGAAGGAGCAGGACGTAGAGGATAAAGAGATGCCACCGGGGACGCTCCTGGGGCGCATCGCGGAAGCCCTGGGGCGCAGCTACGGCTTCGAGGGCGTTGGCCTGCCTCCCTGGGAAATGCCCCTGGATGACGCCCACTATCTGCAATCGCTCGAATCCGTCATCAAAGAGCTGGCGGCCAGCGGGTCAATCGTACTATATGGACGGGGCAGCCAGTTTATCCTGAAAGACTATCCCGGAGCCCTTCACGTCCTGGTGGTAGCGCCCCTGGCAGTGCGCGTAAAGCACGTTATGCAGGATATGAAGTCCAATGAAGAAGCTGCCAGGCAGGAAATTACACGCTTCGATACCAGCGGCCGCGAGTTTATCAAGAGGTACTTCAAAGCAGAGCTGGAAGACCCGGCACACTATGACCTGGTTATCAATACCAGGCATCTCAACTTCGATGCCGCAGCTTCCGTTACCATTGAAGCGCTGTCTTTCAAAGACCCGTCCGTTAGCAAGCAGAAGCAACAATAGCATCCTGCGAAACTGTCACTCCCTCGAAGGCGAGGGTCTACTCACTGTGTGCAAGTGGATTCCCCGCCTGCGCGGAGAATGACATAAAACACCAAGATTTTACCGAAAAGGGCGTTTTCGCGAGAGGCTCAACAATAGTACCATTGACAATTGGTGAGGTGAGGGAATAAGCTAAAAGTTGGATATGTCGGACAAGGTTGATACACAGGCTGAAAGCCAGTCATGCCTTGAAGAGGTGTGAAATGAAACGGAAGGGCGCTGGAATCCTTGTGAAATGGGTGTGCGCCCTTTTTGTTTGGCTGAGCGCATCGAAACGTCTCAGCAAGGAGGTGTAATGTGTCCATAGCAAGAAAGCTCACGGCGTCCCTGGCAGCAGTCCTGGCACTCTCTCTCGTGTTTAGCGGTTGCGCTCAGAAACAGCTTACCGTGCAGGAGATAGTGGCTAATGCCGCCGTTGCTAATGCAAAGGTAGAGGCATATAAGGTTGACATGAACCTGGCAATGGAGATGGAAGGGTTGGGGGGACAACTACCGGGACCGCTGGCGGGCAAAATAAACATGGCGGTAGATGGGGTAGGTTTTGTGAACAATGCCAGCAAAGAAATGAAAATGGCTGTGAACATGGACCTCCAGACGTCCGCACAGGGGGGGAAGATGGGGGTTGCGATGGACCTCTACGGAACCGGCGGGTGGACTTATGTGAAAATCGGCATCCCTCTCATGGGAGAACAGTGGATGAAGACCAGGCTGACGGAGGACTCGTGGAGCGCGCAGGACCAGATGGCCCTGCAAGTAGAGCTTCTGAAAACAGCCACCGAGGTTACCTTGCTCGGAAGCGAGAAAGTTGAAGGCGTGGACAGCTACATCGTGAAGATAACACCCGATATCGACGCAGTGGTCAAATGGTTAATGTCACAGCAGCAATTCTCCGGTGTAACAGATGTAGCCCTGTCAAAGCTGGATTTATCAAAGTTCGTTAAGAGCTTCTCCCTCACGGAGTGGGTAGCCAAGGATGGTTTTCTTTTTACAAAAGCAGAGATTAGCGCGCTATTCGAGATAAATGCTGCGGATTTCGGAGGCACAGCGAAAGATTCCGGGAAGGTGACCATGGATATGAATGGCAAGATGAAGTTCTACGATTATAATCAGCAGGTCTCGATTTCGCTGCCGCCGGAGGCGCTAAAAGCCCAGGAAATGCCATCGGGCAAGTAACGTTGATGAAACACAAGGCCTTGGGGGATGGCGACCCCGGGGGGATTTGAACCCCCGATCTCCACCGTGACAGGGTGGCATGTTAGACCGCTACACCACGGGGCCATTGTGCCCGCACGCCGGAATGTGTTACGACATGCAGGAGCAACAACTATAGAGTCTATCAGGCGCAGCCTGTTGTGTCAAGCTGGACTCGGTCATCGCAAACTCGGGAACCATACGCGTAAACAGGGCTACTTTGTCTCCTCCACCGGTACGGTAACGGAAGCTACCACCTCCCTGACAATGTCTACTACCGAGCGCCCCCTCAGCCGGCTCTCCGTTCGGGCGATTATTCGGTGGGAAAGGCCGGGAACAGCCAGGTACTTTACATCATCCGGTATGACATAGTTCCTTCCCCGTATAGCTGCCAGCGCCTGGCAGGCAAAATGGAGGCCGAGTGAGGCGCGGGGGCTGGCTCCCAGTTGAATATCCTGGTGGCTGCGAGTGGCGCGGGTGATTCCTGCGATATAGTCACGAACCGAGTCCTCCACATAGACCCGGCGGCATAGCTTCTGTAGCTCCAGCAATTCCGCAGACTGAATCACACTGGTCAGGCTATCCAGGGGATTTTCATTCTGGAAACGGGAAAGGATGGTGGTCTCCTCCTCCGCTGAAGGATAGCCCAGCTTGACCCTCAGCAAGAAGCGGTCGAGCTGTGCTTCTGGCAGGGGGAAAGTTCCTTCGAGCTCCACCGGGTTCTGGGTGGCGATGAGCATGAAGGGGCGGGGCAAAGGCACCGTCTCCAAATCGACTGTAATCTGCTGCTCCTGCATGCACTCCAGGAGACATGATTGCGCCCTGGGGGTGGCGCGGTTTATCTCATCGACCAGCACCACATTGGCAATAATCGGGCCGGGGCGGAACTCGAACTCACAGGTCTTCTGGTTGAAGTAGTGGATGCCGGTAACATCCGATGGCAGCAGGTCCGGGGTGCATTGAATCCTTTTGAAGCTGCATCCCAGCGACCTCGCAGTGGCCTTGGCCAGCATAGTTTTTCCTATGCCCGGGACATCCTCGAAGAGCACGTGTCCCTCGGAGAGCAGAGCTACCAGTGACAGCTCGATGGCTTCCTTCTTGCCGACGATGACCTTGCCCACGTTGGAAGTAAATCTATCGGCCGCTTCCCTTACTCGCAGTATTTCCGGGTCTAACTTTTCAACGACTTTGCGCAACAGCGTGTTACCTCCTGCTATTAAAAAAGGACGAATACCTTTTGTTGTCCTGAATTTCGCTATGCTTATTGTACCGCATTCAAGCCGTGCTGTTAAATGATACTTGCGACCGGGCCGAAAGTTGTGGTGGCCGAAGAAAGAAGAGGCGACAAAAACTGAATAATCCAGCTAAATGAAAAGTTTGACATTGAGATGAACAGATGATATTCTGGGGTAAGATAGTTTGAAAGTAGGATTGTCGGAGGAAAATGCACGTGTCGGAGTTAATTCAAGTGCGCAAAAAGGCTCAAGTCACTCTGCCTCAATCCGTACGAGAGAGGCTGGGCATCGTCGAGGGTGATTACCTCGATGCTCAGGTGCGGGATGGAGAGCTGGTGCTCAAGGTCAAGAAGCTGATAGATAAAGAGCAGGCATGGTTCTGGACCGAGCGCTGGCAACGGGGTGAGAGGGAAGCAGAGGAAGATATCCGCGCCGGACGCGTGCACCAGTTCGAGGACGCTGAAGCAGCTATTTCTTATCTTCACGGCAGAGCAGGGAAAACCTCGACTAAATCCCCCAGGCGCAAAGCATAATGCCCATCCGGTTCACCGAGAGGTTTGCCAGGCAATACGCGCGCCTGCCAGGTGCGATTCAGCGAAAGGTGGACAAGGCGCTCCGTAGTCTCGATGCCGACTTCCGCTATCCTGGTCTGCGTAGCCATCCGATGGAAAGCGCCCCCGGGGTTTTTGAAGCCTATGTCGACATCAAGTACCGCATGACTTTCGAACGACACAGCAACACGTACATCATGCGTAACGTAGACAACCACGACGAATGTTTGAAAAACCCCTAGCCTGTATCCGAAAAGGAATCATAATGGAACAAATCAATCTCGAAGACCTCCCCAAAAAGACGCTGGTAGAGTTGCTGAAGGTTTACTCCCGTAACTGGCAGACTCTCGATGGGCTGTGGTTCGGCGCGGTGGAAGCGGAATTCGGCCTGGATACGGCGTCCAGGCTCGACCTCGGGAACTGGGAAAAGCAGTCGGTACTGGAAGCGGAGCGGCTCAAAAAGGTCTTGAAACTTCGAGGCAGCCTTACTTCTGTGCTTCAGGTGCTGAGCCTGATGACCTGGCAGCTTACTTCACAGCTTTTTGAAATCGATGAGGAGACTCCGGAGCGAATAGTTTTCCATTACTCGCGCTGCGCTGTGCAGGAAGGCCGAAAAAAGTTGAACAAACCGGTGTTCGCCTGCAAGAATATGAAGCTGGCACTCCTCTCGAACATTGCGAAGGCGGTTGAGCCGAAGGCCGTGGTCAGGTGCCTTCACTGCCCGCCCGATGAGCGTCATACGGACTTCTGGTGCAAATGGGAGCTTACGCTGAGGCCGGCAGAGAAAAAAGCCCCTCCGGCCGTCCGCTACAATACTTGACAAGTGTTATGTAAATACTGTCCAATTAATATAGAGGGGGAGGTGGTTCAAAATGGACTATTACCAGTGCAAGCAGTGCAAAATCGAGTTCCTGGAGAACGAGAAGGGCTGTTCCGAGTGCGGCACCACGCAGCAGGAGATAAGGTGTCCCGCGTGCGGGAGCAAGGAAGTGGAAAAGACCGGCGAGTACGGCCGGGACCGTAACCGCGATTGGGACTACCGGCCGGTGCGCTTCGGTTGAGCATAGCTTATTGAGGCCGTGAGCCTCGAATGCGAAAAGAAAGGCGAAGTCTGTGAAGGGCTTCGCCTTTTTTGGTTGGTGGGAGTAAAGCTTTTTGAAAGCCCAGTATCTCTATTTTATTGAATAATCTGCCTTTTCTTCTAAAAGGCTTAGCTGGGCTTCCATATTTCTTCTCTCGTACCGGTTTAACCTAAGCCTATAGGTTTCTTCGATTCGTCCTTTGGCTAACCTGTCGAGAATCATCCGATAATATTTCCAGTCAACTTCTGCAGAGATGAATTGCCTGTTAAGAACCTTGGATACTTCTATTTCCGAACCGCTTCCGCCAAAAAGGATTAAAATGATGTCATTTGGCATCGTACAGCTTTTGATGAGCAACTCGGATAGTTTTTGAGGAATCTGGCAAGCATGAAACGTTTTTTCCTTACTTACATTTTTAACAAGGTTAAAATAGAGCCAATCGTAGGGCATCCTTCCTCTTGACCCATTAGCTAAATTTCTCAAGATTCGCCTATCTGATGGATTAAGATAGGAAACAGCGACGTTATCCTTAAAAAAATTGTTGTTCTTTGTCTTTCGACAATGCAAAATGCTCCTATGGGCGGTTGTGAATCTCTTCGGAGTGTGTCCTACATTTGTGTTATACACCCACACATAATCAGAAACTTCGTAGCATGCCCCATCTAGGTATTTAACCCTTAGGTAAGAGTTCTGCTTTGGGTAGTTGATCAGGAACATGTTTCCGGTATTTTTCAGAACCCTCAAGGATTCCCTTGCCAGTTCGATATACCACTCGATATATTCATCAAAGGTCTTTGTATAGGATTTGTCGCCATATTTAATGCCCACGTTATAGTCAGGGTCTCCATATACCATGTCGACGCTTTCACTTGGCAACTCTTTAAGTAGACTTAAAATGTCCCTTTGAAAAACTTTGTCCAGGTATCCTTCAATGCCCATACCAAATCCTTATATTTCCCGTAAGTAATTATACAATTTTGTTCGCCCGTCATAATTCCAGTAAACTATGTCCTCCATAATGAACATCCATTTCAATACTTTCAAGAGGATTTCAACTTTTGCTCCCGTTTGAAAAGACGTATTCAAATCTTTGTGTTTCAATAGGATTTGGTCGACGTCGTTTTCTGTACCGCTATAGACCTCAGTGACAGACTCCTGTAGCTGCCCAAATTTCTCGGGGTTTTCGAGCTTCTTATTTCTTATATCGGAAGCAATGTCTTCATGTTTCCCTTTCCCAAATCCCATATCCGGCGTTACATTAACCTTAAAGTCGAAGTTCCATTTTTGCAGTCCACCTGGTCTAAGTATGAACAGATGGGAGCCACCTGACAACTGCTCAACGGGATACCAGAATTGCACTCCTTTACCTCTTTGTTGATGTTCTGTGTTTATAAATGTATTGATAACTTTTTGTACTATTTCATGTCTGGTCATAGAACCTTTTATTTCAATAGCAGGGCAGATAATCTTTTCGCGCATTATTGTGCTCCAATTACTTTGCTATTTTACTTTCCCCCCAACCACCCCAGCGCCAGCCTGACCTTTTCCTCCAGGCTCAGCTTGGAATCGGTGGGGAGGGCGGCTACCGCTCTACTGGCCTCGGCAACGGAGTAACCCAGCGAGGTCAGCGCCGACAGGACATCAGTATTATCCTGTGATACCTGAGCTATGGGCGCGGCAAGCAGGCCAGCTCCTATCTTGTCCTTAAGCTCCAGTATTATGCGGCTGGCGGTCTTTTTACCTATGCCGGGAATAGCGGTCAGGAGGTCGGCGCTGCCCGTGGCAATCGCGGTAGCCAGTTGCTCCGCGCTCATTGAGGAGAGCATCGCCAGCGCCAGCCTGGGACCAATCCCTGAGACGGTCATCAGCGTCTGGAACAGGTCCAACTCTTCGGCAGAGGAGAATCCATAAAGCGTTAATGCGTCTTCCCGGACGTGGAGGTAGGTGTGCAGCTTCGCTTCTTTACCGGTGACGCCCACCGCGCTCAGGGTGGAGGTGGGCATATATACCCGGTAGCCTACGCCGCCGACATTTATTATTGCCCAGTCGCTTCCCAGTGAATCTATCCTGCCGTGAAGGCTGGCTATCATTTGTTCTCCTTAGTCAGACTCTCGAAGGAATGAGGGTGATATCCCTCACCTTTCCGCCTGAGGTGGACTCCCTCAAGGGGCGAGGATACCAATCATTTTCACTTCCCGGCGAGCAGGCGGGCGAGGTGGGTTTCCTGGATGTGACAGATGGCTATCGCAAGGGCATCGGCGGCGTCACTCGGTCTGGGCGCTTCCGGCAGCCCAAGCTGTAGTCTTACCATCTCCTGAATCTGCTCCTTGCTGCTCGCTCCGTAGTTGGCCACCCTCTGCTTGACCTGGGCGGGCGTATACTCATATACAGGGATATTGCGGTTGGAACCTGCCAGGATGGCCACCGCCTGCGCCCTGCCCACGGCCAGCGCCGTTTTTACATTTTGCGCCACGAAAGGTTGCTCCACCGCCACCGCATCCGGCTGGTACTTTTCGATAATCCCCTGTAGTTTCAGGTACATAAAACTCAAACGCTCCCCGATGGGGGAGCGTCCTTTGCAGGTCAGAGCGCCATAATCGACTACGGCTAGCTGGTTATTCAGGGCCTCGATAACCCCGTAGCCTGTCGTCACAGTTCCCGGGTCGATGCCAAGCACTCTCATTATTATTTCGAACTTGCGGCGGCCGATTGATATGCTTCCATGACGGCATCGGAGAAATCAGCATTGCTGAAGACGTGCTGCACCTCGTCAAGCTCTTCGAGCCTATCGAGTAGTTTCAACGTCTGAAGCGCTGCCTTTTCGTCGAGGGGAAGCATTGTCTTGGGTATCATCGCCAGTTCCGAGGAGGCCACTTTCAGGTTCTTTGCTTCCAGTGCCTGTCTGACTTTCTCAAGGTCGCCTGGCCTGGTATAGATTTCCACGATTTTGCCTTCGGTCCTCACATCATCGGCGCCGGCATCTATCGCCTGGAGCTCCACATCTTCCGGATTGGTGCCTTCTGGCTTCACAGTTACCACGCCCTTGCTTTCGAAAAGGTAAGCCACCGAGCCAGGTTCGCCCAGGCTGCCGCCGTTGCGGGAAAAGACATTGCGGATTTCCTGGAGGGTGCGATTGCGGTTGTCGGTTACCGCCTGTATCAGGATTGCCGCTCCGCTGGGGCCATAACCTTCCAGGGAGAACTCCTCCAGGGTAGCGCCTTCCAGTGTGCCGCTTCCCTTCTTGACCGCCCGGTCGATATTGTCATTGGGCATGCGGGCATCGCGGGCCTTCTGAATTGCAAGGCGGAGTCGGGCGTTTCCCTCGGGGTTAGGCCCCCCCTGCTTTGCCGCAACGATAATCTCCCTGGTCAATTTGGTGAAGAGCTGGCCGCGCTTGGCATCTGCCACACCCTTCTGGTGCTTGATGGTCGACCATTTAGAGTGTCCTGACATATTTTTCTCCTCGCCCGCTATTCAGCCTCTTCCAATTTTATCATACTTTTACCTGCGGTCAACAGGTTTTTTCATGAGGTGGTGTTAAGTTCGGAATAGTTGATTTATTGCGCATAAAAACTTACCATAGATATTAGGCTTCCGCGAAACGCGCTTCTCGGCGAGATTAAATTTTATTGTTGTCATTCTCCGCAAAGGCGGAGAATCCACTTTATGCAACGGGTAGACCCCCGCTCCCGTGTCAAGCACGGGACAAGCTTCGCGGGAGTGACAGTTACGCGGTTGGCTCAGATATAATCGGATTTGTGGAAAGGACAAGGGGGGTTCTGCTGGACAATCAACTACCATCAAAAGCAGAGGGGAAGTCAAAACTGTTCTACGGCTACGTTATGGTCATCGCCGCCTTCCTTGCTTTTACGGTAATGTTCGGCACGCAATACAGCTTCGGGGTCTTCTTCAAGCCGGTCTTGAACGAGTTCGGCTGGACGCGGGCGATGACCTCCGGTGCTTACGCGCTTTATATCGTCATGCACGGAGTCGGCAACATGCTTGCCGGCCGGCTGACAGACCGGTTCGGCCCGCGGTTGGTGGTTACCGGCTGCGGCATTCTGCTGGGGCTGGGGTATCTCCTGATGTCCCGGGTTGATGCTCTCTGGCAGTTCTACGTGTTCTACGGTGTTCTGGCCAGCCTGGGCATGTCAAGCTACGTCCCCCTGATGTCGACGGTGGCCCGGTGGTTTACCCGGAGAAGGGGTTTGATGACCGGGATTGTGGTATCGGGCATAGGCGTGGGCACCATCATCATGCCGCCGGTGGCCAACAGGCTCATTTCCAACTATAACTGGCGGCCGTCTTACATCATCGTCGGGGCGCTGGCGCTGGTGACCGTCATTATCATCGCCCAGTTTCTTAAACGCGACCCGGCCACAATGGGACTTTTACCTTACGGGGCAAGCTCTCCAAAAGAGAACAGCCCGCATCTTGAATCCCGCGGGTTATCAGCGCGCGAGGCTCTTCGCACGCCGCAGTTCTGGCTGGTCAGCTTTGTGTACTTCGCTTTTCTCTTCAGCGAACATGGCATACTGGTGCACATAGTGCCGCATGCCACCGATATGGGAATCTCCACAGCCAGCGCCGCCGGTGTCCTGTCACTCATCGGGGCGGTAGGTATCGCGGGAAGGGTCAGCATCGGCATTGCCTGCGACCGCATCGGCAGCAAGAAATCGCTGGCCATTGTGTTCGTCCTGATGACGGTTGGCCTTTTATGGCTGCAAGCGGCCAGGGAACTGTGGTCGCTTTACCTCTTTGCCGTAGTTTATGGCTTCGGCTACGGGGCATCCATAGCCCTGGAATCGATGACGGTGGCGGAGATGTTCGGGACAAAGGCTCACGGGGCTATCATGGGAGTGGTTGTCTCCGTCTCTTCTTTCGGTGGCGCTTCAGGCCCGCTGCTCGCGGGACAAATATATGACCTCAACGGCAGCTATTTCATCGCGTTCCTGGTTTACGGGGTCGTCACCGTTATCGGCCTGGCGCTGGCTTTGGTGCTGAGACCGCCTATAAGAAATTACCAATAACCAAGCTCCAAATACCAAACCCACCTCCGCCACCCTTTTCATTATGCACGGACCCGTTGTGCCGTATCTGTTTGAACTTTTGGTCATTGGTTGTTAATTGGTAATTTGTATCTTGTAGCCTGATTATTCCACTATTGCTCTTCTGTGGGCTTGTAAATAAAGGAGACGACCAGCAGTATCACTCCCGCTGCCGCCAGCCAGACGGCATATAGCTGTATAGGGGCGAAGAGGTCGTTGAGCAACTGCGACAGCCACGTCTGGAGTTGAGCGGGAACGCCGGGAACAGAGAGCTGCGGCAACAGGAAGCGGTTTAACAGGTAAGGTATGAGGTAGAGCTCTACAAGCGCGCCTCCTCCAACCACCAGCGCGGTGACGCCCAGCTCGCGTGTGGCACGCTTTACGCTCCGGTGGAGCAGGACAATCCCCAGCACCAGCAGCACAATCAAGGGTATCAGCCATCTGGAGTAGGTCTGGTAGTACCCAATATACGTTTTTACCTGCCTGATAACGCTCCTGGCCTCTGCGGGAATCATGCTTTCGTTCACTGGATAGGTCTGTGGAATAAATCCGGCAATCTGCGAATATGCCTGCTCAAAACCCTGCTCCAGCAATGCCGGAGGCAGGTTGGCGAATTGAGGCGGCGGCGATTTAAGGAAAGTTTCTTTGACAGTGTCGTGCAGGGTGCCCTTAATTTCTCCTATCGGAATTTGGAGGCTGAATTCCTGGGTCTTTCCCAAAAGGTAATCGTAGAAGCGGTAGATGACGTTGTTTACCTGCTGTTTTGCCCACGGCTCGAGCTTAACCACCACGTTGTCGATAGCCGGCCCGGCAGCGGTCCTGAATTCGGCCGGGACCATCGGCATGACCTGTGCTCTGACCTGCTCCTTTGCCAGAGAAGTGACATCCAGTTTCTCTAGTTCGCCGATGACAAAATCCGGCTTGAGGACGGTCTGGTTAAGCATAATCACCAGTCCCAGGAATGACAGCGCAACAAACAGAAGAAAGCCCAGGATGCCGAGGGCCAATCCCTTGAGAACATTCATAGATACCTCCAAATCTGTATTGGCGTCTTAAATAAATGCGCATACCATATTTTTAAATACGAAGCACGAAATCCCGAAA
>JACPPQ010000002.1 GCA_016190925.1 Chloroflexota bacterium
AGTCATAATGATCCTGATTTTCCAAAATATGTTCATGAAAATTGGAAAGAGTTTGGAAAGTATACATCGGAGAATATTATAAGTGCGATAGAAAAGAAATGGAGTGAAATGAACAAATGATGGATCCTGAATCAGAAGCATTTGGAATGGAATATTTCGAAAAGAAGAAATCTATGATACCGGTACGCCAATATCCAAGACAGAGGACGCCGACTGGATTCAGGCTTTTGCCGGTCTCGCATTACTCTGTAGTTACTTTAACAAACCTTTCCTTTTGTAGTATTTTTCTGCTTCGGGGTAGGGTGAGCACCCATACTCATCACAGGCTTTCTCGTACTCTAACCATGCTTTGGTTTCAGGGTTATACGTTTTGTACCCAATAATTGGCTTCCATTTATTCTGCCCAACCTGCTTCTTATCGACCGCAAATGTATCATCATACCTCTTCCATAGTACAATCGTTATCCTATCCTCATTTGGTGAACTTCGCTCTACGCAGATTTCAAGTGGTGGTCGTGAAAGCATATCGCCCTTGTAGCACTTCACTGGTGTTTTGCCCATTTCTCCCTCCTCCTTTTTTTCTTAGCTGGATAATGAGAATCTTATTATACATCGGAAAGCACAGAAGTCAACGCTGCTTAAATTCTAGGCACAGCACTTTCTCAGTCCCGTTTGTCACCTTCACCCGCTCATCTATGCGCCAGCCTACCACCCAGATTATTTGCTCCGGTGAGTAGATAATAGGAATGCGGTCGCGCCAGGCGTGAGGGATTCTGGCATCAATCATGAACTGGCTGAGCTTCTTGGTCTGGTCCATACCGAGCGGCTGAAAGCGGTCGCCTGACTTGCGGCCCCTCACTGTCAACCTGTCGCCGGCCTTAGTAAGGTCAAGATAGGCGGTAAAAGCTTCATCCTTTGACCCCTTCTCTTTTGCTTTTGCGGGTTCCACAATGGCTGCCTCGATTCGCCAGCCGGGTAGAATAGTCTCGCCCGGCACCTTAAGGGTAAACTCACCCTCAAGGGTAGGAAAGGGAGAAAGAGCGGCGGGGTCTGTAGTCAGCAGGTATCTTTCGTACTCAATGGAGAAAATCAAGCCAAAGGGCAGAGTGATGACCTTGCCGGCCGGTTTGTCCAGTGCATCAACCAGTTCATCGATATGGCGGGTTTCTATATCTTTCAGGTTGCCCAGAAGTTTCTCTATCGCTTTCCTCAAAAGGTGTCGCTTTGCCGCCGTGTGTAATTTACCGAACTTTTCCCTGTTCAGGATAATGGCGTTTTCCTGTTCGCGGGCGGTCTCAGACCATAACCTCCCGACCTCTTCCTCAATAAAGGCGAGGTCGTCCGAGGCAATACTGGCAGTGCGCAGCAGCGCCTGGCTGACCTGAGGGTTGTATTTTTTGAGCAACGGAACTAGCTCCCGGCGGATGCGATTCCTTAGCAACGACAGGGAGAGGTTGGAACTATCGACCCTCGGTGTGAGGCCGCGCTGCTGACAATACGCGGCAGTCTCCTCGCGCGTCACTTCCAGCAGGGGCCTGACGATGGTAATACTTTTCCCTTCGAGTCGCCACTGGCTGCGAGGCTGAAGTCCCCTCAGCCCCCTCGTCCCCGTGCCACGCACCAGGTGCATCAGTATGGTTTCCACCTGGTCGTCAGTGGTGTGACCTACCGCCACGCTATCCGCCCCGATGGATTCCGCCACCTCAGCAAAAAAGGTGTAGCGTACTTCGCGGGCCGCTTCTTCCAGCGAGAGTCGGCGTTTAGCGCGGTAGTTCCTGACATCGCGACGCTCAAGTGTGGCCGGAATGCCCAGCCGGTCAGCCAGCCCGGAGACATACCTGGCGTCAGCCTCGGACTCTGCGCCGCGAAGCTGGTGGTCGAGGTGGGCCACGTGAAGGGTTATGTCCAGCTCTTTTTGAAGGTCGGCGAGGATATGGAGCAGGCAAACGGAGTCGGGACCACCGGAGACCGCCACCAGGAGCTTCCAGCCGGCCGCTACGAGATAGTGTTCCCTCATAAAGCGGAACACCCGGTTTTCGAGTTCAGAGTTTGTTGAGTCCATAGAGTTTGTTGAGGCGAGGTAGTTGGGAAAATAACTAATGCTTAGCTGCGAAAAACACCATTCATTAGAAATCCCTCTCCCTTGAGGGGCTTTGTATCAAAAGACCACATTTGAGAGCACTTTTGGTACAACTGCCTCTTCTGTATCAGAAGTCCAAAAAGTCGGTTCAAGCCCCAACTCATAGATTGAGCTAATCAGGACACAGATATTATGACACAAAATCTTACAAAGTACCTCATTAACCTGAGCAATCGGAGACTTCGAGCGAACCGATGCTCCGAACTTGCCCTTAATCATGGAAAAGGCAGTCTCAACGTTAGACCGCTTGTGATAGTGAGTCAAGAACTGTTCCCGATTGAAGTTGTAGAAGTGCCACATGCGATTCCACAGCCCGTCAAAGCCGTCAGACTTGCTTCCGACTCCGTTAGTCCTGTTCTTGAAGGGAATGTAAGGCGTGGCATTGACAGCTTGCACAGCGTGAAGGTTCTTGCGGCTGGAATAGGCTTTGTCAGCCGAAACTTCACTGATATTGAACGTCTGAGCGGTTGTACTGACCAATGCCGGAAGTTGAGGTACATCGGCTGTTTCAGTGGGGGTCACTTCAACGCTGGTAACAACGTGGGTTTTAACTCCGCACATCAAATGAGTTTTTATCCACTTAGCTTCACTCCGTACCTTGCCCCACTTATGGTCGAACCATCTGTTGTAAGTAGTGGTAGCGAAGCCGGAAGAATCAACGGCGAAATCGGTTTCTACTGCTTTGAGTGGGCTGGCTGTTTGCTCAATGAGAGTCTTAAGAAGCGGGGTCAATTCGGGATTTTCAAGATAACGGGCGCTGCTGGCAAAAGAGGGGGATTTTGTAACCAGTTCTCTTGTCTCTGCTTCTTTAAGGTCAGTCATGAACCGTCTGCCAGACATAGTGCTGTAGACCTTGTATGTCACTCCGAACACTACATCAGCCAGTGGGAGTCTTGGCCTACCAAATGTCTGTGTGGGCTGTTCAATGCCGTTGCAGAGGTCACGGAGCAGTTCCACAAAGCGTTCTTGCTCGTGCATCTGAGCGTTGTCATAAGCAGGCCATTCCTGAGTGCAGGTTACTTTCATAGATTTTGTGACAGTCTCCGTGCCGTCTGGCTTAGTCTCACGCTGAATAACAAACTCAACAGCGTGAATGTGCTTGCATGGCTGATGTCTTTTTTCATAATCAGGGCAAGTACAAAACGGCGTTCCGTGGTCAAGATTGACGATATAGCTTCCGTTACCGGACTGGGATGGGACTTTCCAGCCAAGCATATTCTTTTCAATCTTGGAAGTCGCTGCAATTACCAGTCCCTTTTCTTCTCTCGCATCCATCTTAATCTCGCCTCCGTTTTTTACTTACATGACTATAATACCATACACTGTATGGTTTGTCAATGGGTTATGGGATAAAAATATGACAATCTAGTTTAGCTACTAAATCTCTTAAGCCAAATATTTTTGGATTTGTCAAGTGTTTCTTAAAAAATATTATCCCACTAATTAAGATAGTTTGGTATTCCGTTGCTTCTTATGCTGTGCTATAATTAGCACAGGAGGTTGATTATGACAGAAGAAAATCAGATTGTTGAGCAAAAGACCATGAAAAAACTCGAGGACATTAAGCATATTTACACTAATGGGTCTGAATACTGGTTTGGCAGGGAACTTCAAAGTGTGCTTGGGTATGCTACGTGGGATTCTTTCCAACCTGCAATTACGAGGGCAATGAAATCATGTGATACTTTCGGCAGTGCGGTTGACCATCATTTTCATCACACGACGAATATGATAGCACTAGGGAAAGGTGCTACTCGCGATATTGGTGATACAGTTCTTTCACGCTATGCTTGTTATCTAGTCGCAATGAATGGTGACGCTTCCAAGCCAGAGATTGCCGGAGCTCAAGCGTATTTTGCCATTCAGACTCGTAGACAAGAACTGTTTGACCAACTTAGTGAAGTCGAGAAACGAGCCGCCTTAAGAGACAGGGTAAAAGATGCAAATAAGCACCTTAATGATGCGGCTCAAGGAACTGGAGTTGAGGATTTCGGATTATTTCATGACGCTGGCTATCGCGGCCTTTACGGGGGCTTAAGCAGGCGCCAAATCATGCAGAAGAAGGGCATAAGAGACAACGAAAGCTTGCTTGATTGTATCTCTCGTATGGAACTAGCAGAAAATGAGTTTCGGATAACACAGACGGAAGCTAAGCTTGTTCGGGAAAAAATCCAGGGTGACTTACCGGCACGTCAGACGCACTTCAGAGTAGCCAACAAAATTCGTGAGACCATAAATGAAATCGGTGGCACAGTCCCAGAAAACCTGCCACGAGAACCATCTATCAAGAAACTAAAGTCGAAAATTCCTCCCAAAGAACTCCCTCCTACCACAATAGGAGGGAACAAATGAACATAAAGGAAGGCGATATTCTTTTAAATGGTACAGATGTTTTTCGAGTAATAGCCTACATTGCAGAGCCACAAGTAACAATAAAACCTATTGGCACATCCGGTGAAGTTATAACCTGCCCGCTCTCAAAATTACCAAAAACTATGGTAAAACTCGTGCCAGAAACTGGTAGAATCAAGTCGCGAAGGGTGAGTAAAACGTCAAGAAGTTCCACTTCAACAGTAGTTTCTATTTCACCTCCAACTCGTAAGCTGTCATTCCGTAGCAATAGTAAAATGAAAAGAGCATACCCCTTCATTCAACAAGCAGGAAAACCTCTGTCCGTTGTTGAAATCCTGGAAGGAATTGGAGAACCTTTAACAAATGCCAGTAAATCTACAATGGCGGGTGATTTGTACCGCTTTGCAAAGAAAAACTATGGCATCAAGGTTGTTGGTCGTGGTTTATTCGCTTATCAGGACTCACAGATTGCGCCTATAGAAAAGACTGCGATTGCAAATCAAGAGGTCGTTAATTTACCTGATAACTTTGGAAAGGATTAGCATTGACAATACCATACCCTGTATAGTATTGTTGTAATGTGAACGATATTCAAGACAAAATAGCAGAACTTCAACTTAAAGGCTGGACACTAGCCGCTATTGCAGGCGAACTGGGCGTAACTGTGAATGCGGTAGAAAAGTGGAAAGCTGGAGATAGATACCCCACCAATACCAAAGCCGTTCTAATGCTTTTGGACCGAATCAAAGAGCGAAAGCGTATTCCTAAAAGAAAGCGTTACACAAGGGGTGGTCACAGTGAGCTATAGATGTTTAATTTGCCGTACATTTTTCACGAGTACTAACAGGGATATGTGCAATCATATAATGACAACAACCAAAGCTGGTCATCAAGAGTGGGTAGAATCCCACAAAGGGTTAAGTTACCCGAAGATTGTAATAAGCGGTAATTATGCACCTTTGCAAGATGTAGTTGAAAAAGAATGCAAATTAGATGATTAGACTTTTGATACAACTCGCCGACTTATGATACAAGTGGCACTTTTAATACAAAGCCCCCTTGAGGGGAGAGGAGACTGTATAGTCAATTGAGCAAGTAGCGTCTAGCTCGTTTGCATAATAAGCCTGGTGCGGTGGATAGACACAGGATGTCCAGCAAAGCCCAGCGCGGCGGCGACCTGCTCCGGCCTACCGGAGCCTTTCTCGCTGCTAACGAGGCTCATGCCCAGCGTGTAGCATCCGTTACGCTCTTCGATAAGCCAGACATCCTCTACCAGCGCCCTCAGGTCGTATGTCCTGGGGCCGGTGTCACGCCGATGCTGCCAGGGCAACTCTTCAGACGAAAGCAGGCGGTCGATGGCTGCTTCCACTTCCTGCCTGTTCCGTTTATCTATTACCTCGACACGATACTCGATAAAGCGCACCTGCGATTGCAGGGAGGGCAGCGTGGGCGCAATGGGATACACGCCCGAGAGCTTCACTCCCGGAGGCAACTGGCGTTCCAGGGCGCTCGTGAACCAGTGGGGAGAGACCCACCGGGTGCACCAGATATCCATCAGCTCGACTTCGCTGGTGACGCCGAGGGCGAGGGGCACGGCCAGTGCCATGCGCGGATGGGGGTTGAACCCTTCCGAGTAAGCCAGCGGTATGCCCGCCCGGATGAAAACCCTCTGCCACAGGCGCATCATATCCAGGTGGGAGATGAACTTTATCTCATCTCCCCGGTTGAACTTCAGTCGCAGTCGCTGCATGTTTTTCCTGGCGTTCTCCTTCCTTTTCCCTGGTCACCAGAATCTCCTCGATTTTAACACCCTTCATTTTGGTGATAACCAGCTTCAAGCCCTTGTACTTCAGCGGCTCTCCGCGCTTGGGTATGTGACCCAGAAGGTGCAGCACAAAACCGGCGACAGTCTCATATTCATCGCTCTCCGGCAATTGCAGTCCCATCTCCTCGTTGGCTTCATCCACGCGCATGCTACCATCAATCTGGAAGGTGTACTCGTTGATGACTTCGTAGTCCTTTTCCATACCGGCGAGCTCGTCACCCACCTCCCCCACAATCTCCTCGACCAGCATCCTGAGGCCGGTTATACCGACTGTGCCGCCATACTCGTCCACAATAATCGCCATGTGGTAGTTATGTTTCCGCATCTCGGCGAAAAGCTCCCCGATGCGTTTGCTTTCCGGAGCGAAGTAGGCAGGGCGGACCATGTCGTCAATGGAGCTATCCCTGGTGATATTGTTTTTAGCCAGGGCCATAAGGACATCGGCCGCCGAGACGATGCCGACCACGTTGTCCATGTTCTCCTGGTAGACCGGGAAGTGGGATAGTGGGTGCTCGGCATAGATGGTGAGGAAATCGGATATTTTAGCTCCCTGTTCGATAGCCACCACATCCGGTCTGGGCACGATGACCTCGCGAACCGGGCGGTTGCCGAATTCGAAAACGTTATGCAGCATCTCAGCGGCTTCCGTCTTGACTGTCCCCTCCTTATGCCCTACCGATATCATGGTGCGGATTTCCTCCTCGCTGGTGAGCGACCTCGGCAAGGGAGTCCCCCCCACCAATCGAGTAATGCGGCAGGAGAGCCAGCTGAGTATGAACACAAGGGGACTGAGCAGCAATGAGAGCAGCTCTATGGGACGGGCAACGGCAAGAGAGACCCTCTCAGAACGCTGGACGCCTATGGTCTTGGGGGTAGTCTCGCCGAAGATAAGGAGAAGCACGGTAACTACTATGGTGGCATATATTACGCCGCGCTCTCCCCAGATAGATACCGCCAGAAGGGTGGCCAGGGAAGCCGCTGCCGTGTTGACGAAGTTATTCCCCAACAGAATAGTGGATAGCAGCCTCTCCGGGCGATCGAGGAGCCTGTAAACGCGCTTTGCGCCGGGCACCCTGGTGCTGAGCATATGCTCCAGCCTTATCCTCTGGAGGGATATTAGGGCTGCCTCCGAGCCGGAAAAGAAGGCAGACAGCATGAGAAAGAAGATGAGCAATATTACGTAGACTATTTCAATGGCGGTCACCCGGTATCACCTCACCGTGTCAGGAAAAATCGATGTTTCTCAAGAAAATCATATCATAAGAAGCTCAAAGTTCAAAATTATCAGATACCATCCTTCGCCAAAGCTTGCCGAGGGCATTCAAGTTGACAAGGATGGCAAGATATGGTTTAATCGCAACGCATGCGCCAAGCGCATATGACTGCTTGATACAAAAGTGCTGCCGATTGTGGCAAACCTGAGGAGGAATTTCGTGAAAGATGTTGCATATGACCTGGTTGCCAATGCCGTCAGCGTGCGCTATGAAGGTTTACCAGAGGACATTGTGGATGTCACCAAGAAATTTATCCTGGATACGATTGGTTGCGGCATAGCAGGCTCCACCGCCCCCGGGTGCGCCGATACCGTGGAGCTCATCAAGGATTGGGGAGGCAAACCGGAAAGCACAATCATGGTCTTTGGTGGGAAGGTGATTGCCACACACGCGGCTATGGTAAATGCAATGATGATAACAGCGCTGGACATCGATGACGTCCATGAATTTGCGTCCGTGCACGCAAATGTAGCGGCGCTTTCGGCAGCCCTGGCTGTTTCAGAAAGAAGAGGTAAGGTAACCGGGAAGGACTTGATAGCCGCGGTTGCTGCGGGTGTGGATGTGACCAGCCGCGTTGGCGCTGGTATTGTCGGGCCGCAATCGTGGATTGTCGGCTCGGTATCTGCATATTTCGGCGCCGCCGTTGCGGCGGGCAAAATCCTCGGACTGGATACAGATAAAATGCATAACACTCTCGGAATCGTGCTAAGCCAGTGCGCCGGCTCCGCCCAGTGCCTTTTCGAGCGGGCGCTGGTCAAGCGCTTACAGAATGCTTACCCGGCCAGCGCAGGAGTCCTGGCCGCCATTCTTGCCGAACGCGGCATAACCGGCCCCAAGGACATCTTCGAAAGCAAATGGGGCTTCTACCCGCTGTACTTCAAGGGCAGCTACAACCGGGAAAGGATAATCCGAGGATTGGGACAGGTATTCGAAGGAAAGAACCTGGCCATCAAGCACTACGTTGGCGGTCGCTATACCCACCCGACTAATGACGCCGCCCTGATACTAGCCGAGAAATATGATATCAAGCCCGAGGATGTGGAAGAAGTAACCGCCCATGTGCCGGAAATATCCTATATGATGACCGGTAGGCCGTTTGAGATAGGCCGGACACCGCAGGTAGATGCTCAGTTCAGCATACCGTACGGCATAGCGCTGTGCATCGCCCGGCGGCACGCATTCATCGAGGATTTTGACGAGGCCCGAATAAGAAGCGATGTGCGAGTCTTCGACCTGTCCCAGAAGGTCAAGGTCATTCCCGACCAGGGGGCGGTAGCGGACGTTGGCAGGACAAAAACACCGGTCATCGTGGAAATCAAGACCAGGGATGGCAAGGTCTATTCACAGAGGGTAGATGTCACCAGCGGGAATCCGGGTGTGCGCTCCGGCTGGGATGACGTGGAGAAGAAATTCCGGAAGTGTTGCACTTTTTCTGCCACGCCGATAGCGGACGAGAAGGTCGAAGAGATTATTCAGGTCATCAGCAAGCTGGAGACACTGCCGGATGTCGGCGCATTCGCCGAGATGCTTGCGCCACCGTTCCCAATCCCGGGTAGGAAGTAACGGTCAGATTTACGAAGTATAAGGTCTTGACCAAAAGCGGCCTTTTTCTCTACGTTAAACACCATCTCACTGACCGGTTAAGTCGCAATGGAATTTTGCATAAAAGGGTCTTGACAGGATTCGTCTGGCATGGTATTCTTGGCCTACCATTCGTCCCCGAATATTGGTATGCCTTGAAGCAACAAAAGAACTCAAGGAGGGCCATATCGCATGGAAAAGCATTTGTCATCCAGGATGGTGCCGATTGCTGGTGGATTGCTTCTGACGCTCTTATTAGTCCTGACTGCTTGCGCGCCGCCCGCTGGTCCAACGGGGGTCTCCGGGCCACAGGGGGCGTCAGGCACCGCCGGACCTCCAGGTCCACCCGGGCATGTGGGACCTGCAGCTACGCCTTCCCTACTTCGTCTGATTGTTGAGCCGGTAAGCGGTGTTGCGGGCAAAACGCCGCTGACCATATCCGGTTCAGGCTTTGTTCCCGGAGAGGAAGTGAGGGTACTCCTGGGCCTCGATGGATACGACCTGTCCATGGCGGCCGCAAATACCGGAGGAATAGTCGTTGCCAATAAGTTCGGAGCCATAATGTTCAAACCGGCGGGTGGAATTCCCGGGAGCGATGTGATTAAACCCGGGGCATACACCGTGAAAGCCATAGGTAACAAAGGTTCGATGGCCGTGGCAACCCTGGCGGTTGTGGGAGCCAAGTAGGGCATTTATCAGTCACATAAAATACCTGGGAGGAGGAAGAACGAATGAGAAGAGTTATTTTGATTTCAGTGGTGGCGTTAACGGCGCTGAGCGCAGCGCTGGTCGGTTGTGCTCCTGCGGCAGCGCCGGCGCCCGCATCCGCGCCCAAGCCCGCGGCTGCGCCTGCACCCGCGCCAGCTCCAGCACCCGCCCCGGCTCCGAAGCCAGCGCCCGCTCCTTTGCCTGCGCCCGCACCTGCCGCGGCTGCAAAACCGGAGAAAGTAAACGTATTTTTTGGCAGCACCAGTTCCACCTCCGGATACTATGTCTGGTCTGCGGCTATTGCCCGTATTGTCAACAAGTATGCCCAGGGAGTAAATATGACCGTGGTGGAAAGCGGGGCTACCTATGACAATATGAAGAAGATACGGGAAGGGGTCTTTCACGGAGGCTCATCGGAAGGTATGCAGGGTGCATTCGAAATGTACCGCGGAATGGAGACCTTCAAAGACAATGCCTGGGACCAGATAAGGTTTTTCATCATGCGTGAGGTTGCTACGACCCGGATGTTTGTGCGGGCTGACAGCACCATCAAGACCTGGGCAGACCTGAAAGGCAAGAAGGTCTATGCCGGCATACCCGGCTCAGCGACTGCGGTACGAGTGGAGCGAGCGAATGAGCTCCTGGGGACAGGGGCCAAGCTCGTGCCCGGAACGCTTTCCGATGCCATCAGCGACCTTCAGACCGGCAAACTCGATGCTGTGTACAAGGGCGGCCCGCTTTACGTCTTTGACGCCTCAATGATGCCGGCGCACTTTTCTACGAAGCTCAAGGTGATAGGTTTCAGCGATGATGAAGCGGCAAAGCTATCGGCAAAGTACCCACAGTTCTTTCTCACCAAGACCCCGGCAAACTCCATCGACCAGCTTCCGGGACACGAGGCCGTATGGGAAATCTACACGATAACCGGGTCACACTCTTCCGCCAAGCTGTCCCAGGACGTTGGCTACCGCATCGTCAAGGCCGTGGCGGAGAACTGGAAAGAAATCAAAGAAGCATATCCCGCAGCCACAGACGACCCGGTAAAAGACTGGTTGAAGGTGATACAGGAAGGGCTGCATGTGCCCCTCCACGCAGGCACTGTGCAGTATGCTAAAGAAAAGGGGCTTCAGGTGCCAAAGTTCGTTATCCCGCCAGAGTACAAGTAGGTTATGAGGGGGATGAGGCAATAGTCTCATCCCCCCCTTTCATCTTAACCATAGCTAACACCCCCCGCAGAAAGAAAGCCAGGAGGATAACTTTTGGGAAAAGACGAAGCGACGCCCTCCGAACGCAAGAACATCTGGGTCAAGGTACTTTTCTGGCTGGCCCTGTCTTTTTCAATATTTCAATTGGTGGTACCCATTTTCCTTTCCCTTATCGACCTGCAATTAAAATCTATTCATATCATCTTCGGGCTTTCTACAGCGCTGTTTGCATATTCAATTAGCAGGAAGGCGCAAGGCGGAGGTAAGCCAACAGGCTGGGACTGGTTTCTTATTGCAATAATCCTGGCTGCTAATATCAATATTTTCTTAAACTGGCAATCAATTTACTCCGACCCCGGTGAGGGGAACATAAAAGACTGGGTGTTAGGAGCCCTGGTAATCCTATCAATCCTGGAGGTATCCCGGCGGTCTACCGGCTGGACAATGCCCATAATCGTCGTTTTGATGTTCATTTATGTCTTCACCGGCTCTTTGATACCCGGCGCATGGGGACACCCCGGTTTCTCCTTCGAGTATGTTATGGAATCGGTCTATTACTCTCCGATGGGCATATATGGGTCTGTGGTTGGCTATTCAGCGACATTCATTGGCGTGCTGATTATCTTCGGCTCCATCCTTCTTTTTACCGGGGGAGGTAAAACTTTCATAGACCTGGCGCTCCTGGCCACTGGCAGGTTCGTCGGAGGGCCAGCCAAGGCAGCAGTAGTAGCCAGCGCCCTGTTCGGCACCATCTCGGGTAGCCCTGCGGCCAATGTATCAGTTACCGGGAACTACACCATTCCTTTGATGAAAAGCCTGGGCTATCCTTCCAATTTCGCTGGCGGCGTTGAAGCGATGGCTTCAACCGGAGGCACAATCACACCCCCTATAATGGGTATCGTCGCCTTTGTTATGGCTGAACTTATCGGAGTTCCTTACATCAAAATCATCGGTTATGCGCTAATCCCCTGTTTTCTATACTACATCGGGATTTTCGCCGGCATTCACTTTCAAGCCCTGCGCCTGAAGATGGCGCCAGTCCCGAAAAGCGAAATACCACACTGGAAAAGCGTGTTGACCTGGCAGAAGCTTGCGCCTTTTTCCCTGCCCCTAGTCGTCCTTCTCTGGTTGCTCTTGAAGAATTACAGCCTGACTCAAGCCGGGTTCTTCGCCAGTATATCTGCTATTGGTCTTCACATCGTGTTTGTCCGCTCTCCCGGCGAGTTTAGAGAACGACTTGCTCAAATCAGCGAGGCGCTTAGTGACGGTGGAAAAGCGTTATCGACAATCGTCCCGGTTTTCGTCACCGTGGGCATGTTGATTAATCTAATCGGCATAACCGGTGCAGCACTGAAAGTCAGCGAGCTAATTGTAAATGTGGGGGAAACACATCTGATTATCGGCCTTCTTTCAACAGCCATCGTTCCCCTTGTCCTGGGGACAGCGCTTACCACCTCGGCTACTTATATCATCGCAGCGGCTATGGTGGCGCCATCCCTCCTGCGCCTGGGGATAGACCAGGTCTCGGCCCATATGTACCTCGTTTACTGGGCTGCCCTGTCTGCGATAACCCCACCAACCTGTGTTCCCGCGGTAGTAGCGGCCAGAATCGCAGGTGGGAACTGGCTGAAGACAGCAATGGTTGGAATGAGGCTTGGAGCCGTAGCTTTTCTCATACCCTTTTTCTTCGTCATTGAGCCTTCCCTTCTAGCCAGAGGCGCGCCGAATGACATTCTGCTTTACACACTCAGTGCGGTATTCGGCGCGGTACTTATCGCCTACTCCCTGTTCGGACACTCGAGAGGCAGGACCAACATCGGCGCAGGGATTGCAATAAGGGTATTATGCGCAGCCGCCGGGTTTTTCCTTCTGTACCCAAGCCATTATCTATCACTTTACGGCGTTGCAACCGCGGTAATCGCGCTACTCGGCAACCGGTTCTTCAGCAGGTCCAAGGAGACTAACAAATATCCGGCAACCTGAACAGGCAGCATTACCGGGATGTTCATCTTTGCCATGAAGCGGAAGCAATCAGGCAATCATCGTATTGACCAGAACAGTGCTGAAAAGCTATGATTTAATTGATGAGACTGAAACGCACTGTTTTTATTCTTCTATTTCTTCTCAGCCAGTTGGTCCTTGCCGGCTGCGCCGCACAAGAACTACCATCGATAACTGCATCTGCCCCTGCCACTCAAACCGAGCAAGAGACATCCTCTCTACAGTCCCGGCTACAGCAGGTCCAGGATGAGCTTGCCAGCTACAAGCTTATCGAACAGAACTGGCGGTACTGGGAGCAAATAAAAGACCTCCTTCAAAAGACCCTGAGCGGTGTCAGCAAGAACAGGCAACTCCCTGCGCCGGACAAGACAGAGATACGCGTGGTGACAGCGGACTGGGCACAGGCGAGGTGGGGAGGTGATTATGTCAAGGGAAACTCGAAGAAAATCGAAATCGACGAGCGGATTTTCAAGGGTCTTTTCGTCATTCCCGATAACGTCAGTCTGTCACAGCTCTACTCCGAGTGGCCCAGGGCTTACATGCTGGCCACGCTGGGCGATACAGTCTACTTCGTGCAGGAAAACTCCTCCGGGCTGGACGGAGAGGGGATGAGGAAGTATCTGGCCCACGAGGTTATCCACATGCTCCAAGGCAAAAGCTTCCAGGCCCCGCAGACCACAACCTACGATGAGGAGAAGGCATGGGCAGCCCTGATAGAGGGCGACGCCGAGTTCACCAGCGCCAGGTATCTCGTAGAGGTAGCCCAGTCTGAAACGGCGCCCCAACTCGTAAAGCTAGCCGCCGGCACCAAAACCACCGCCCCCGACCTTCCAAGACCGCGGTCCCTCACCAGGCTCCTCTATTTCCCTTATGATTACGGTCCATCTTTTATCTCCTTGTTACATCAAAGGGGCAACTGGCAGACAGTGAACCAGACTTATGGCAATCGCCCGGTATCCACCTCGCAGATAATGCATCCGGAAAAATACTTCGCCGGGGTGAAGCCAAAAGACATCGAACCGCTGCCGATGAACGTCACGGGATGGAAAGAGGAAAAAAACGACAGGCTCGGTGAGCATTTCACCAGGGTGATGCTTCAGAACCAGCTAAGTGAGGCACAGACGAACCTGGCATCACAGGGCTGGGCCAGTGACCGGTTGACGTACTACGAGTCACAGCAGTCGTACCTCTTCACGTGGCAGACGGCGTGGGACTCCAACCAGGATGCCGCCGAGTTCTATGAAGCCTTCGTAAGCGTGCTGGGAAAAGCAGGGGCTACACCATCAAGATCTGACTTGTGGCAGAACGAGGGTAAGTATCTATGGGTCAGGCAAACAGATGGTCAAAGCGTGCTTATAATAGTTTCGAAAGAAAAGAGCATGGTCGATGCTGCGCTTGATGCCCTGAATATGGGGGCTGTGAAGACACCCTGATTTTCCTTTACAGGGCATATACTTCGTCGCCGAAGATGCGCACCCAGTTATCTTTGAGTACCTCGATGGCTTCTTCGGTCTTGTTCACACCCATAATGACTATGGCGTTGCCGCTTTCTCCCCTGCCCAGGAAGGGATAAAGATAAAGCACGTTAATATTGGCTCTTTTAAGGGGTTTGAGGATTGCCTGAAGGCCGCCCGGGTGGTCGGGGACTTCCAGGGCTATCACATCGGTCTCCTTCACGGAATAGCCGTGGCTCTTCAGGACATTGACGGTTTTTTCAGGGTCGTCTACCACCAGCCTCACGGTGCAAATGTCCGTTATGTCAGCTACCGAGATAGCCCTGATGTTTATCCTCTCGGCGCCGAGAAACTGACTCACATCGAGCAAGCTCCCGGGCACATTATCCAGACTGACTGAAATCTGCTTGATACACATAAGCTACTCCCGAATTTAACTAGAAGAGGCCGTACCCCGCCAGCAAGGCCTTTTTGTTAATTTCGACCAGGTCTTCCTTGTTTTTCAGAGCGCTCGCCAGGCCATCGATAAGGGTGGAAATGGAGACCAGGTTGGTCTTCTTGATAAAAGCCCCCATCATCACCATGTTGACTGATTTGGGGTTGCCAAGCTCCTCGGCCATGCTGCTGGCCGGAACCCTGACCACATCGATATCGCCCCTCGAGATTTGAGAGTCTACCAGAGAAGAGTTCACAAACAGAAGTCCGCCCGACTCAATCTGGTTCTGGAATTTTACCAGAGAAGGCTGGTTCATGACCACTACATACTCCGGTGAGGAAGCGATAGGCGATGCGATTTCTTCATCGGAGACCGCTACCGTGCAGTTGCAGGTACCGCCCCGCACCTCTACTCCGTATGACGGAAGATAGGTTGCGCTCTTCCCCTCTTCCATGGCTGCTTGCGCCAGGCTGCGTCCCATGGAAAGGACTCCCTGTCCTCCGAAACCCGCAAAAATTGTTTTAATCAGCATCTTTCTTACCGGTCGTATCTTTTATTATTCCCAGAGGGAACACTTTTTCCATTTCTTTTTCAATCCACTCCCAGGACTCCACCGGAGTCATCTTCCAGTTCACCGGACAGGGCGAGAGGACCTCCACCAGCGAAAAGCCAAGGTTATCCATTTGCACCTGAAAACCTTTCTGAATAGCTTTTTTGGCCTTCCGGATGTTAGCCGGGGAGTCCACCGCAGTACGCTCGACATACACAGACCCATCGAGGACTGCTACAAGCTCACACATCTTGACCGGATGGCCGGCTGTCTTCGCATCCCGCCCATACGGGGTGGTGGTCGTCCACTGGTCCAAAAGAGTGGTGGGTGCCATCTGGCCGCCGGTCATTCCATAGACCGCATTATTGACGGAGATAACGGTAATATTCTCTCCCCGGTTGGCAGCATGTATCGTCTCGGCAGTGCCGATTGCCGCCAGGTCGCCGTCACCCTGATAAGAGAAAACGATTGCCTCCGGGAATGCCCGTTTCATCCCGGTGGCCACAGCGGCACCTCTCCCGTGCGCGGCTTCGGTCATATCGATATCAAGGTAATTGTAGGCAAAAACCGAGCAGCCGCAAGGGGGAATGCCGAGAACCCTATCGTGGATGTTCATCTCGTCAATCAACTCGGCTATGAGCCGGTGAATAACGGAATGCCCGCATCCGGGACAGTAGTGGAAAGGCACCTTTTTCAGATATTTCGGATGAGTGTAGACTGTTTTCATTTTTCCAGACCCTTTTGATAGTAGAGGCGGGTAATTACGCGCAGGACCTCGTTGGGGGCGGAGACCACGCCACCGGGCCTCCCATAGAAAGAGACCTCTCCCTTGCCTTCCAATGCCAGTTGCACATCCTCTATCATCTGACCCATATTCAATTCAAAAACCAGAAACTGTTTGGTGTTCTGAGCCAGTTCCCGCACCTTCTGCGAGGGAAACGGCCAGAGCGTGGTCGGCCTCAACATCCCGACCTGCAGGCCGCTTGCCCGCGCATTTTTGATGGCCCCTTTAGCAATCCGGGCTGCTATTCCAAAAGCGACTACAATCAGCTTGGCATCATCCACCATAAAGGTCTCGTAAGTGACCTCTTCCTTCTTTATCAGTTCATATCTTCTGAAGAGGCTCCAGTTAAGCTCTTCGACATCAGCAGGATTGGAGCTAAGGGTCTTGATGATTCTGCTCGGCCTCCCCTTAGCGCCCCTCAACGCACCGCTCCTGACCGGCAACACCTCGGGGGCTTCGTGCTTGAACTCCACCGGCTCCATCATCTGCCCCAGCATGCCGTCTCCAAGAATTAACACCGGCGTATGGTACTTATCGGCGAGGTCGAAAGCGCGGTGGGTAAAGTCGGCAAGCTCCTGCACCGAAGACGGCGCCAGGACGATGGTCCTGTAATCGCCGTGGCCGCCTCCGCGGGTAGCCTGAAAGTAGTCCGACTGCGCCGCAGCGATGCTCCCCAACCCGGGGCCGCCCCGGCACATGTTCACAATCACCGCGGGAAGCTCGCAGGCAGCGAGGTAAGAGATTCCCTCCTGTTTCAGGCTGATTCCGGGGCTGGATGAGGAGGTCATAGCCCTGGCGCCGACCACGCTGGCCCCGAAGACCATGTTGATAGCCGCAAGCTCGCTTTCCGCCTGGATAAAAGTGCAGCCTTTCCTTTTGCCCAGGTGCGCGGCCATATACTCGGTCAGCTCGTTCTGAGGAGTGATAGGATAGCCGAAGTAGCACTGGCAGCCGGCGCGGATAGCTGCCTCTCCGATGGCGCTGTTTCCATCCATCAAGACCTTAGCCACGGTACACCTCGATGGCGACTTCAGGGCAAACTACCGCGCAGATGGCACACCCGGTACATTCGCCGTCTTCTTTGAATAGAGCGGGTGAATAGCCGCTGGCATTTACCTTGTCGGATATTGAGAGCGAGCTTTTGGGGCAGAATGTCAGGCACACCTGGCATCCTTTGCAAAGCTCCCCGTCAATTTTGATATATCCCTTCATCTTCCCCTCTGGTATCCTGTACTTGATTATTATTCTATATTATCTGTACTTTGCTTTGCAAAGTCAGGTTTGCGGGTTACGCTTACAGGGACTTGCACTATTCCCATGTTACGACCTATAATCGGGTTAGCTGTTAGCTATTGGAAGTGGAGGGGAGGGCATGCTAAAAATAGTAATCACAATCATCGTAGTAATCGGGGGGCTGGCGCTGGCGGCCACTATAGGGCCGCTCAAGTCCTGGCTGCCATCGTTGTCGACACCTCCGCAGCAGACGCCGCAGGCAACACTTACCCAACCACCGCCACCTCCACCGTCACCTACGCTTACGCAACCACCGTCAACGATTCCGACCCCGACAACAGCCATCAAGAAGATTACCCGCACGTTTACCGAGAAAGAACTACAGGACGCGGTAAATGCGCTTATACCCACCATCAACAAGTCCGGCCAGGCCAAAATAGACTACATGCAGGTAAAGCTGGAGCAGGACCGGATGCTGGTCTCGGCGAAAGGGCAGGCATTAGGCATAACCGCAGAAATGAAGGACGCCAAACTGCGCTTCAATGGCAAAACGATATCCGCCGAAGCGGAGATAGTTGCCATGGGAATCCCTACCGTTATGACCGGTGTAGCAGAAATTCAATGCGTAGACGGTAAACCACGCATAGAACTTACATCGTTCACCACCACGAATGCCATGGCTCTCCGGTTCGCCCTCGGGGGAAGCCCTAAAGATAAGATAGCCCAGATGGTTAACGATGCCATTGTTTCCAGGGGGCTGACCATCCTTTGCAGGGTGGAGAGTATCAGCATCGAGAACGCCAAGCTGACACTGGTGTATACACAATAATTGGCTTGGGCACCTTTAACAACCGTAGGGGCGACCTCCTGTGGTCGCCCCGCAGCAAGGGCAATTCCTTAATACAAAAAGGGGCAGGTCTTAGACCTGCCCCTTCGCTTTTGGTTAGATTGTCACACTATTACGGCCAGTAGGCGAACCATTTTCTCCAGACAAATACCGCTATGCCAATCACCACTGCAGCCACTATTATCCAGACCCAGAAAGGAACGCCAGTGGGTGCGGGTGTGGGAACCGGCGTAGGCGCGGGGGTGGTCGGCGGCGCAGGTGTAGTCGGCGGTGGCGCGGGCGTGGTCGGTGGCGGCGCAGGAGTGGTCGGCGGTGGCGCAGGTGTGGTCGGCGGCGGCGCAGGTGTGGTCGGCGGCGCTGCCGCTGTTACCTGGTAGCTGCCTGACTGCCTGCCAATCCTGACCTCATAAGTCCCCACATTAGAAGTTGGTAAATTGAACGTGACCTTCGTTGTCTGTCCCCTGGTCAAGGTAAGATATTTGACATCCTGTATGGTCGCATTTAACCACACCGTTACAACATGCTCATCCGCGATGCCACGCTCGTTGGTAATATCGACATTGACAGTCAGCTTCTCACCTACCGCTACTTTGGATGGACTGAACGCCAGATTAGAAGCCACGTAGCTGTCCGGTGTCACTGTGTCACTGCCGGTTATGGCAAACAGGGAAAAGGCATTTATTATCGCATTGTAATAAACCAGGGCAGAAGTCTCCTCCTTCTTGATGGTAGGGAGCCTGACCCATTTCCCGGCCTTTGCATCGTACCGGTTCAAGAAGACCGCCCACCGGTTTATGTTGAATTGTTTGAGCCACGCCGTCTCAACATAGAAAGATATATATCCAACCTCCATTTGTGCCGGGGTGATATTACCGAGGGTGATATCGAAAAAGGCGAATGACTTATCTCCTGCCGGTAATTTTGCTGCTTCAGACGGAGATGTCTTAGTTTCGAAGGTGGTCTCCACATCTTTCAGTGCCTCAGTGGTCTTAATCATGAGCGACTTGATAGGGAAGGGAGTAGCCATAGCTACCGCCCAAGTGCCTGCACTGGTCCTGACTGCCACGTACTGCGCACCGCTGGGAGTAGTATATCTCACGACCGGTGCGGGGGAATCAGCCGGTGGTGAAGGGGAGTCTTCGCGTGTCAGTTGCACGGTAGGCGCGTTGGGCAACGCCGCAAAGAGCGTTGCCGCCGGAATTGAAGTCAACTTGTCGGCTGTAAGCAGGGGCAATGTTTGAGTTAGAGCCGTCTCGCTCATTTTGGAAACAACAGACGTAAGCTGCGGAGTAGCCACTGCCTGCATGACAGCCGCAGCCTGGGTCGCCCCGGTAGTGGTCGTAGCTAACTGTGTGAGAACTGCCGCAGCCTGGGTAGTCCCCGTGGTGGTAGAGGCCATCTGCTGCACAATAGCCGCCGCCTGGGTTGTACCTGTCGGCGTGGTCGTCATCGCCCCGATGATAGCAGCAGCTTGAACTGTCCCGGCTGGAGTGTTGGTCATCACCCCGATAATGGCAGCAGCTTTATCAGTCGCCACCTGGGCAATAATATCTGCAGATGTAGCAGGCGGTAACTGTTGTAATATCGGCGCGCTTGTTTCCGGCGGCTGCTGGTCTACCTGCGGGGGTGTAGGTGCCGGTACTGGCGTGGGGCCTCCTCCCGGCGGCTGACCTCCCGGTGGTGTCGGAAGCGCCGGGGATGTCAAATCGAGGTTTGTCACCCCACCGGGCTGAAACAGTGAGGTCTCGTTAGCTTTTACCTGCCCGCTTGCGTTGCTGACATAGAACTCAATCGTTTTTCCACCAAGAGAAACTCCCTGAACAATAAGCTTCGGAGCCGCTCCGCTTGCTCCTCCATACTTGCCAGGTTCAGTGGTAACCAGCGTTCCAACAACCCCGCCGTCCACTTTAGCCGTCACAGTAACGCCGGCTGGTGCAGGAGAACCGCCCGCTGTCAGATTGCCGTAGAATGCGTGAGGAATCTCCGGAATTTGAGCCTGTGCAGGAACGGCAGTCAAGAAAAAGAGGAGTGCGGAGAACAAGGCGCACCCCACCCCTCTATTCGCGACCAGCTTCATAAAACAAACCCCTTCTGAAGGCTATCTGAATGCAATAACCATCAATTACCAATACGACCCGCAAAAACTGGCCTTAAGTACGATTTGCATCCGTTGAGGGGGAAGGCCGATTGGCGGCCCTCCCCCCGGAATTCCAGGTACGAACCCTTACGGTAACGGTGTAGCGGTGAAGCCTCCGAGCGTACCGGCATTGGTCATGAAGACCCAGTAGCCCTTGGAAATCTTCATATCGGGAATTGCGCCGCCACCAGGATTACCGCGGAGATAGATGAAGCCTGGCTGATTGAGAGCAGGGCTTACAACCTGGGCATAGCCGTTGTAGTTGCTGGCCACTGTGAAGATAGAAATCAAAGCCTGGTCAACCGGCATGCCGGTTGCGCCCGCCGCATAGTAGCCCAGACCCACCATGTTCCAACCGGCCTCCAGGTTCTTGGAAGGAATAGCCGGCAGGGTATTAGCCACCATCTTCATGTTAGCGCCACCGGCAGCAGCTACCTTCACGTAGATGGCATCGCCCGGATAGAGGTCATAGGCGCTGGTGACCTGCCGCCAGGGCATTGAAACTCCGCTCACCGTGTAGTCCGGGTCATAGTAGTAGGCGACCGAAATATCGGTGGTCAGGCTCTCCTGTAGAGTTGCCATCTCGCCAAATGAACGGTAACCGTCTTCGAGTGAGAATGGAACCGAGAACATGTTCCACCCCTGAGGCAGGTTATAGGTTACCGTGATAACCGGGATTACCGTAATGGCAGTCTGACTGCCCGTTATGGTAGCAGTCACCGTATCCGTGGCCGTTACCGATTGGTCTCCGTATGTTTGCAGCGTTACTCCGCCGGCAAAGTCCTTGGTGCCATTGTCACCACCAACGAAGGTGTAGTTACCGGGCAGCGTTGCTGAGCTATCGCTCGATGTGAAATGGATGGCGCCCGTGTAGGTAGTGGCCGTATTGCCGTAAGCATCCTTGGCCGTTACCGTAACGCCTGACGCCACATTCTTGGTGATTGGGTCAGCGATTCCGCTGACCGTCAGCGTGGCGGCGCCAGCGGGTGTCACCGTCAGGTCCAAATCCCAGGCGACGTTACCACTGGAGTTTATAGTCTGGTCAGTGACGTCAACCGTCGTAACCTCCACCAGGTAGGCCTGAAGGGTAGCCGCACCGGCGGCCGTAACGCCGCTGGTGAAATTGAACGAAGCGGCTATGCCAATGGCGTTGCCCTCAACCTTCGGAGTAAAGCTACCGATGGCGCTGGGGCCACTGAAGGTGAGATTCTTCGAGCCGGTATAGCCAGTAGCGACGTTGCCGTACTGGTCGTAGGCGGTAACCGTCAATTCGTTAGACGCACCCGCGACCATAGCCGCCGTACCGGTTACCCTCAGGTTATTGGCCGCCGCCGGGTTCACCGTCAGGTCCAGGTCCCAGGCAACATTGCCAGTGGAGTTGATGGTCGCGTCATCAACATCAACCGTGGTCACTTCTGCTTTGTACGCTACCAGTGAACCACCGGCAGTCGAAACGCCAGCAGTAAAGGTGGTAGTGGTTGCAACACCGACATTCACAGGAGCGCCCGTCTTGTCAGTAACGGTAGGAGTATTGCCACCGGCTGACGCTGCGGGCCCGCTGAATGTAAGATTCTTGTCACCCACATACGCGGTGGCTACGTTGCCGAACGCATCGTAGGCCGTGATGGTCAGTTGATTGGCGGTACCGACGGTCATCGTAGCCGTGCCGGTCACGCGCAGGTTATTGGCTGCCGCCGGGTTTACCGTCAGGTCGAGGTCCCAGGCAGCATTGCCTGTGGAATCCAGGCCACCGCCAGCTACATCAACTGTGGTCACTTCTGCTTTATAGGCTACCAGTGAAGCGCCGGCAGTCGAGACGCCAGCGGTAAAGGTGATAGTGGTTCCGGAGCCAACATTCACGGGAGCGCCTGTTTTGTCAGTAACGGTGGGAGTATTGCCACCCGCAGAGGCCGTTGGGCCGCTGAAGGTGAGACTCTTGTCACCGGTGTAAGCAGTGGCAACATTGCCAAATCCATCGTAGGCAGTAACCGTCAACTGGTTGGCAGTGCCGGCGGTCATAGCCGCCGTGCCGGTTACTCGCAGGTTGGCGGCCGCCGCAGCATTCACCACAAAATTTGCGGTGCCGGTGATGCCCGCGTTGATTGTATCCGTGCCGGTCAATGTCTGGTTCCCGGAAGTCTTGAGAATCACACCGGCAGTAAACGTCTTGACCCCGTTATCACCAGCAACGAAGGTGTAATCTGCCGGAGGGACTGCTTGTCCGTCGGAAGACGTGAAGTGGATTGTCCCAACGTAGTCAGTCTTTACCACCAGGCCCTGCATAACCGTCACCCGGAAATCGGAGGAGGTGCCCGCGGTAAGAGGAGTGGTAAACTGGTCTATGGTATACGTGATGTCAACCACTGTGATAGCTGTCTGCGTGCCAGTGATGGTCCCGGTAAGAGTATCGGTTGCGGTTACCGCCTGCTCTCCGACAGTCTGGAGCTTTACCCCGCCGGTAAAGGTCTTTGTGCCATTGTCACCGGCAAGGAATATGTAGTTGGCAGGAAGCACCACACCCGCATCGGCATCGCTCGATGTAAAGGCGATAGTGCCGACATAGCCGGTAGCGGTATTGCCGTACTGGTCCTTAGCGGTAACCGTCACATCGACGGCTACATTCTTGACCAGCGGGTCAGATATTCCACTGACTGTCAGAGTTGCGGCAGCAACCGGGTTCACCGTCAGGTCGAGGTCCCAGGCAGCGTTGCCGGTGGAGCTGATTGCCCCATCAGTCACATCAACTGTCGTCACCTCAGCCTTGTATGCTACCAGTGAACCACCCGCAGTTGAAGCACCAGCGGTAAAGGTAATGGTAGTAGCCGTTCCCACATTGACCGGCGCACCGGTCTTATCAGTTACAGTCGGTGCGTTGGCAAGAGCGGAGACTCCCGGCCCGCTGAAGGTAAGACTCTTGTCACCGGTATAGCCGGTCTGGACATTGCCGAACGCATCATAGGCAGTAATGGTCAACTGGTTGGCGGCGCCGGCATTCATAGTAGCCGTGCCCGTTACCCGTAAACTGGCGGCTACGGCCAGGTTCACCGTAAGGTCGAGGTCCCAGGCAAGGTTGCCGGTTGAATCGATTGCCCCATCGTTGACATCAACCGTCGGTGTTTCTGCTTTGTACGCTACCAGTAAACCGCCCGCGGTGGAAACACCGCCAGTGAAGGTGATGGTAGTAGCAGTGCCTACATTCACGGTCGCGCCGGTCTTATCAGTCACTGTCGGGGTATTGCCGTCGAGTGACGCCACAGGGCCGCTGAAGGTGAGACTCTTGTCACCGGTGTAAGCAGTAGCTACGTTGCCAAACGCATCGTAGGCAGTAACCGTCAACTGGTTGGCAGTACCGGCAGTCATAGCAGCCGTGCCGGTCACTCGCAGGTTGGCGGCCGCCGCCGGGTTAACTGTCAGGTCTAGGTCCCAGGCAGCATTGCCCGTGGAGTTGATGGTCGCGTCATCAACATCAACCGTCGGCGTTTCTGCTTTGTAGGCCACCAGCGAACCACCGGCTGTCGAAACACCGGCAGTGAACGTGATAGTGGTAGCAGTGCCTACATTCACGGTCGCGCCGGTCTTATCAGTCACTGTCGGTGTATTGGCACCGGCAGAAGCCAAGGGGCCGCTGAAGGTGAGACTCTTGTCACCCACATACCCGGTAGCTACGTTGCCGAACGCATCGTAGGCAGTAATGGTCAGTTGGTTAGCAGTGCCGGCAGTCATCGCCGCCGCGCCCGTTACCCTTAGATTGGCGGCTGCGGCCGGGTTAACCGTCAGGTCGAGGTCCCAGGCATCGTTGCCCGTGGAAGTGAAAACCCCGTTAGTGACATCAACCGTGGTCACCTCTGCTTTGTACGCTACCAGTGAACCACCCGCAGTGGAAACACCAGCCGTAAAGGTGAAGGTGGTGGCCGTTCCGACATCCACAGGAGCGCCCGTCTTGTCAGTAACGGTAGGAGTATTTCCACCGGCTGACGCTGCGGGCCCGCTGAAGGTAAGATTCCTGTCATTCTCATACCCGGTAGCTACGTTGCCAAACTCGTCGTAGGCAGTAACGGTCAGTTGGTTAGCAGTACCGGCAGTCATGGCCGCCGTGCCGGTTACACGCAAGTTGTTGACTACCGCAGCGCTTACCGTAACATTGCCGCTGGTACCGGTGATGGTTGGTGTCCCAGTGTCCGTGCCGGTCACCGTGCGGGTCCCTGATGTTTTGAACGTCACGCCGCCGGTGAAGGTATGGACGCCATTATCACCCGCAACGAAAGTATAGTTCGCCGGCAGTCCGTTACCGGCAGAGATCGCTGCGTCGTTCGATGTGAATTGGATTGTCCCAACGTAGTCTGTCTTGGTATTAACACCCTCTTTGACGGTCACAGTCATATCAGCAGCAACCCCGGCCGTCTGAGGAGTAGCAATGTCTATGGTATAGGTAATTCCCGGGTCCTGGGTGATTGTGGCAGAGGCAGCGGTGCGCAATATGGTCGCAGCGCTTGCATCTATTGCATCGGTCTTGCCACCGGTTGCATCGTTGTTATGGAAGGAGATAACAGTGCCGCCAGCCGGAATCTGCGCCACAGTGCTGAATTCAACTTTAGCCAGTACGAAGTCATCGGTGGGACCTCCGTTTGCAGGAACGGCATCAGACACGCTGAACCTGATGATATCATAGGTCTGCACCGGGTTCATCTCGGCGCCGGTTACCACGGTCGGTACGCCGAGGATATTCTCCAACGGATTTAGGCCTTCGGTGTCCTCGGGGTTCACGTAATCCACATACACCTCGGTGTCAGCCCTTAAAGCCACATGAGGACCCAATTGACCGGCCACATTTGATTCCCATGCTTTGAGATAAGTGGGGTCATACTTGAGGTAGGCGCTAATTCCGACCACTTCCTCAGTGTTTGCTTTCACACGCACGTAGACGAAGAAATGCCGGTCTACGCCTGCCTGGGCCACCTGATAGGTGTTCTGGATGCCCACCGTATCGACGTCGGCATCCACGTACATATCCACCACCACATTTGCCGCTCTGACTGTGAGCGCGAACAATCCTGCTGAGAAGAGCACCGACAACAGCGCCAGCACTCTCAATCCCAGCGACATCAACCGTTTCATAAAATGCCTCCCTCGTTTAAATTCCCCAACCCTTATTGATTCGCACCATGCAGAATTTCCGCATAAAACTAGAATAGCTTAATTGTCTTGAAACAACCTCTCAAAGACAGATGTATTTCCAATGCACAAACTACCGGGGGGACAACTTATCAGATAGTTTGCGGCGAAGTCTTGCCGTAGTTCATGTACAGAAGACCGAAGTCCGCAATCTTCACCCAGCCGTTGCGGTCGAAGTCCGCATTCGCATTCCAGTTGGCCATGCCTGACTGGGTCTCATAAGCATTACCG
>JACPPQ010000027.1 GCA_016190925.1 Chloroflexota bacterium
CTCTGTGTTAGCATGCAAAATGCGAGTCGCCCATTTGTTTCCAGCGTGTGAGATTGTTTCGTCCTTCTGCGGAAGGACTCGCAAAGACAGATAAACAATTAAGGCCCCCTCGAAATGGAGTAATCCCGAAATCGAGGGGGCCTTTTTATTGATATTTGAAAAGATTACACGTATAATATACGTATAAGGAGGTAAGCTGTGCAGAAGAAACTAACCTTGACAGTTGATGAAGAGGTCTATGAGGGCCTTCGAAAGACCATAGGGCCAAGAAAAATAAGCAAGTTCATTGAGGAGTTGGTCAGGCCACACGTTGTTCGCCCCGACCTTGAATCAGCCTATGCTGAAATGGCGAAAGATAAAAAGAGAGAGAAGGAAGCCAAAGACTGGGCTGAGGTTACTTTCAAGGATATAGGCAATGAAAAGGCGTGAGGTTTGGTGGGTCAACTTTAACCCTTCTATTGGTGGGGAAATCAAAAAGAAACGGCCGGCCGTCATCATCAGTAACGATGCATCGAATAAGTTCTTGAATAGAGTTCAGGTCGTGCCTCTTACCAGTAAGACGGAGCGCCTTTATCCTAGCGAGGCAGTAGTAGGTTTTGAAGGGAAGGAAAGTAAGGCTATGGCAGACCAGATGACTACCGTAAGCAAGGCAAGGCTATTTCGTCGCGCTGACATTCTTTCTCAGGAAGATATGCGCAAGGTTGAGGAAGCCATCAAAATACAACTGGATATTCACTAAAACACATTTGTCAGAAATCTTCGCCGAATAGTCTAATGCATTAGAATCAGTCCCCTCAAAACGGAGAAATACGGGAAATAGAGGGGGCTTTTTTTACTAATGTCTACCCCATATTGTCATTCCAGCGCAGGCTGGAATCAAGTGGCGGGGTTTAGCCGTAGACTAGCTTTGAGGTTATTAGAAGTATCGACACCACGCCCCCTAATTATAACCATTCTCACAAGCCGTCTATCGATTGGCTTTTTCTTTACGTAGGCTTCTGAGCTTTCTGAGAAAAATGATAGCCCAATCAAATACACGATAATAGAGGCAGAAATGCCAATAGTTGATACATTCATAAGCTAAATTAAGGAACTCCCTCTCTACTTCCCCCTTTTCTCCGCCGCCACCGCCTTCTTGATGCGGATGATGTGCCCCCTCCCCAGCCCCTTGACCTCGCAGCCAAGCTGGAAATAGCGCCGTATCTTGTCGTCGTTGAGGATGCCGAAACAATCGATTATTGCCGCCGGCCCTCCCATGAGCTTTACTACCTTGTCCGGGTCGAGGTCGAGATACTGCCTGTGGCGCACGGCAAAAATGACGGCATCGGCCCCCTTCAGCGCACGGCGGAGGTCGTTTGTAACACGTAAATCTTTCAGTTTCTCCTGGCTGCGGAAGAAGCGGTCTCTCCCCTTTCCCGTTGCTGGGTAAGAGTCCTGCGCCTCGAACTCCCACCAGTGCTCCACGTAGGGGTCGTGCACCCGGATTTCAGCGCCCATCTCGGTCAGCTTCCGCACGATTATCTCGGAGCCGCTGTACCGCGTATCGCCCACATCCTCCTTGTAGGACGCCCCCAGCACCAGCACCTCTGCCGCCGCTATGGGGCGGTCCATATTTCGCAGTGCATCCCTGGTTATCTGTCCCACCCGCAGCGCCCGCATATCATTGGCATTTATAGCCGCCTCGGTGATTTTGAAAATGCCGTCCTCCCAGCCGAGGATGTGTTTGTACGCCCAGATTCCCAGAGCGCCGTCCTTGGGGAGGCAGTACCCGCCGATGCCCGGGCCGGGGAAGATGATGTTGCTGTGCGTAGGACGCACCTTGATGGCATCGATAACCTTTATCAAATCGACCCCGTTTTGCTCGGCGAAGGTGCTCCATTCATCCAGGAAGGCCAGAATGGTGGCGCGGTAGCTGTTCTCCACAATCTTGGCCGTCTCCGATTCGATAGGCCGCTCCAGGACGGTCAGCGGATAGTCTTTAGTATTGAGCACCTCGGTGAGGAATTTCACCACCCTTTTCTTCGACTCCTCGTTCACGCCGCTGCATACCCGCCAGAAGTTGCGCACGCTCGACACGTAGTTCTTCCCCGGCATCACACGCTCGTAGCTGTGCGCCAGCACAGGCTCCGTTTTTATCTTCCGGCGCTGGAAGGTCTTCTTCACGATTGGATAGGCCACCTGCTCCGTCGTGCCAGGGGGCACGGTCGTCTCGATGAGCACCAGCGCCCGCGGAGGAATGCGCTCGGCAATGCGGTAAAGGGTCTTCTCCAGGTCGGCCATGTCCACCATACCGGTCTGGATGTCACCCAACGACTCCTTAACGTAATCGCACTGGACGTCGAGCACAACCACGTCGGCCAGTTCCAGCACGTCCTCGGTGTAGGTTGCCACCAGGCTCTTTTTTTCGAGCACGCAGCGCCGGATTAGCTCGTCGACCTCCGGGTCTTCCGACTTGATGGGCGACACTCCCCTGTTGAGTAACCCTATCTTCCAGAAGCTCCGTGTGCTTGGCCGCTGCACCCCAATGACGAACTTGGAGGGCTTGCCTTTGCTCTCGGCATCGGCTACCACGGCAGCCATTACCGCCCCGACGAAGCCCAGCCCCACCACCACCACAATCTCGCGTCCCGATTTGCGCTGCTTTTCCACCAGGGCATGCAGCCGCTCATACTCTTTCTGGTAGTCTTCCTTCGAGGGTAAGCGAAATTTCTCGCCGTCAGGCCCGATTGAATAAAGTTCAGTCATTTCTCACCCCACAATCAAGATTTTATACCTGACACGGGCCTGCGCACCGCCAGGATGGCAGGTATGGAAATCCCGAACATCGCCAGGAAAATAATGAAGGCGCGCTGGTAGCTGCCCGTGGCGTCAAAGATAAGCCCGGCCACGAGAGGCCCGGTGCCGGTGCCCGTGCTCTGGGCAAAGGACATCACGCCGAAGATAGCGCCGTAAGAAGCCATCCCGAAGGTGGTGCTGGTGAGCATGGACATGGTCGGCAGCCAGCTGCCCGCTCCCAGTCCCATCAGGATGGCATAGAGCCATACCATCGCCAGAGAGGAGTCCGGCCCGATGTTCAGAAGCACGAGCAGCCCCGCTGCCTGGAGACAGAGGCCGATAAAGCAGGCGTATTTCGGCAAAATATGGTCGCAGAGCCAGCCGAAGAAAAATTTGCCCACCGCGCTCCCCAGGCCGACAGCGCCCAGGCCGGCGGCAGCCGCTGTCACCGGAAAACCGATGTCCTCAAGGTGGGGGAACTGGTTCTGGATAACCCCCACCTGGCCGAACTGGCTCGTGAGAAAAGAGACTGCTATGAGCCATAAAGCGGAGGTGCCCCACGCCTTTTTCAGGGTCAGGCCGTCTTTGATTTGATTTGAGTCGGTTTCAAGGCTTTCCGCGCCATCGGGGAAAAGCCCCATATCCGATGGCCTGGTCCTTACCACGAAGAGCGCAAGGGGAACGACGATTATCAGGATGATGACCGCAAGGGTTATGTATCCGACGCTCCAGCCGAAGTTAGGGATGATATAGCCGCCGTTCAGCGGCGCGAGAGCAAAGCCGCCGGCGCCCACGCCCGACGACATGAGCCCGATAGCCAGCCCCCTCCGCTTTTTGAACCAGTTCGAGACGAGCGCGCTGGCAGGGACGAATCCCACCCCCGTCATGCCGAGGCCCACGATGCCATAGCTCAGGTACATCTGCCAGATTTCCTTCATCTGGCTGAGTAAAACGTAGCCGAGAGCGGCCAGAAGAGCGCCCGCCAGGATAACCCTCTTGGCATCGTAGCGGTCGAGCAGCCTGCCAACGAAGGGCGAAGCGGTGGCTATTGCCATGTAGAAGAAAGTGAAGGCCAGCATTATCGCGCCGCGACTCCAGCCCATGTCTGCCTGGAGGGATTTAACAAAAAGGCTGAAGGCGAAGAAGCCGCAGCCGGCATTCACAAAAACTAGAAGGAAAGAAGCCGCCATTATCCGGTAGCCGTAGAAGAACCTCGGCTTTTGCAAAGGACGCGCCACCTCCGATAAGCTATCTGTCATGTGTTTGCCTTAAAAGAATCAGAGAACATTATACCGTAAATGGCGTCTTGATGGGAACGGCTGCTTGTGGTGGCTCTGAGCGTCCCCCTTTCGCAAAGGGAGGATTGAGGAGGGATTTTTTCAAAACAGTAGTGTGGTAGAATAGGGGCATGGTTGAGTTCTCTCTTGATCCCGTCAGGTATATTACAAGGGTGTGGACTATGGGGAAATTAGGACGCATTCTTGTAATTGCCTGTCTAGTTGTAACAGCCATAGCTATTTTTGTTGGTTTTTCTATAAGTCTAAACGGTTTTGGTTTGGCTGCTGTTTGGGTGATACCAATTGGTTTTTGGATATGGTTAGGCGTTCTATCGGAATCAGCACGCATGAAAATAATATGGCATTATTCTAGTAGAAGTTTAGGGAGAAAAGAGATAGGGGACTTACCTAACCATGTGGGCGGTATGTTCTTTGAATTTAGAATTACTGCAAGAAACATAGGGGGACAAAGTCTAAGTCTCGAACCAAGAATGATTTTACACGAAGTGAAAACTGGAAGGATAATATCTGAAGTACACATGATGGAGAACTGTCCGCTATCCTCATCCATAGTGGATAAAAGGCTTAGTGCTGTTCCAGAATTTGGTCAAAGACCACCACATTGTCCGTCTCCATTATCACTAAAACCTAACGAGACAGCCAAGTTTCACCTAGAGTTTGTTGTGGATAAATTCTCTGCACAAAATATAGGCCTCTCAAGAGTAGCGCAGGCATATTATTCTTTGAAGTTTGTAGACATAGTGCATGGTGCATTTGTATTTGAAAATAACAGGAGTGGAGTGATTAAGTATAAACACCTAAGACCTCACCAAAGTTTTAGATTCTAGATTATCAGACCTGATTAGCTTTGTCATTCAGACCGCACTCCGTCCCCGCCCTTGGATTCCAGCCTGCGCTGGAATGACAGTTAATGAAATTGGGCAGTAACTTACTTGCGTCTTAAGACAATGCGGTTGAAGTTATGTGGATAGTTGAAATTTTTGAGTTTTAAGTTGTGGTTTTGTCCGCCTCAGGCGGATGACTTTTGACTTTTGAGGTGCGTTGATGATTCCCGTCAGGCTGAAAATGCAGAACTTCATGTGCTACCGGGACCCCCCGCCCCTCCTCTTCGACGGCATACACACCGCTGTTATCTCCGGCGATAACGGCAACGGCAAATCGGCGCTCATCGATGCCATCACCTGGGCGCTCTGGGGCAAGACCCGCGCCAAAAGCGATGACGACCTCGTCTTCCAGGGACAAAATGAAATGGCGGTGGAGTTCGATTTTACCCTGGCGGAGCAAGTGTACCGCGTCCTCCGCAAGCGGGACAGGACCGGGCGGCACCGGCCCATACTGGAGCTACAGGTGGCCGGCGAAAACGGCTTCAAACCCATTTCCGGCAGCACCATCGCCGAGACCGAAAAAAAGATTATTGATATTCTCCGCATGGACTACGAGACGTTCACCAACAGCGCCTACCTGCGGCAGGGCAACGCCGACCAGTTCACCAGGCAGCAGCCCGCCAGGCGCAAAGAGGTGCTCGCCGCTATCCTCAATCTCTCCCTCTACGACGAGCTTGAGGAAATCGCCAGGGAGCGCGCCCGTCAGCGGGAAACAGAGATGGCGCAACTGGAAAACGCCCTCAAGGAGATTGATAGCGAATTAGCTCAGAAACCAGCCTGCGAAGCAAAACTCATCGAAATACAGGGGGAACTGGCAACCACAGACAAGCTGGTGAAGGAACAGGAGGCCAGGCTCAACAGCCTGCGGCAAAAACGGGAGGTGCTGGAGGGCAAGAGAGCGCAGTTGTCACAGGCGGACGACCACATATCCGGAATGAAAAGAGATATTGCGCAGTGGGAGGACCAGGCCAAACAGCACCGCTCGCGGGTGAAGGACTACGAGGAGTTGATGGCGCAGCGCTCCGTCATAGAGGACGGCTACGCCCAGCAGGTGGAAGCTAAGAAACTGTATGAGGAGTTGAACCTGAAGCTGAGGCAGATGGACGGCCTTAACAGGCGCAGACAACCGCTTGAGCGGGCGATTGACCAGGCGCAGGCCACTCTCCTGACGGAGCACAGGCTGTCCGAGCAAAAGATAAAAGAGGACGAGGCCCGCTCTGAGAAACTGCCGCGCCTCAAAGACGAACTCCGCCAGGCGGAGTCCCTTCTGAGCCGGCTATCGGAGCAGGAAGCGGCGCTGGCAAGCAAAAGACAAAGCTGCAAGGAGTCGCAGGCCAAGCTTAACCACATGGAATCGAGCATCGCCCGCCTTGAACAGGAAATACCGGAGCTCGAGAAAAAACTGAACATGCTGCTCACCCAGCACGAGGCAAAGTGCCCCCTGTGCGAAACAGAGCTAGGCGCAGAGGGCATCAAGCTCATCGAGACAAAGTATCATGCCGAAAGAGAACAGAAAACCGCTTCCCTGAAGTCGGAACGGGATGAACTGGCGCGGCATAAGACGGAGGTCAAGTCCCTCGAAGGGGAAGTATCCCGCCTGGAGCAGCATCTTAATAGAGAAAGTGCCTCCTTCCAGGGCAAAGCCGAAGTCCTGAAAAAGCAGATTGAAGAGGCTGAAGAAGCTGCCAGCCATCTCAGCGAAGAAAAGGGAAGACTGGACGGGATTGAGCAGCGCCTTGCCCGCAAGGACTTCGCCGTCCCTGAGCAGGAGGCGCTGGCCAGGCTGGAAGCGGAACTTGCTAAAATCAGCTACGATTCGGAGCAGCACGAGCAGGTGCGCCATCGCGTAACCGACCTGGCACAATACGAAAGCTCGAAACGCAGATTGGAAGAAGCAGACCGGCTGGTCGAGCAGGAAAAGGAAGCTGCTTCCAGGGCTGAAACCGCCGGACGGGAACTTTGCGAGCGACTCGAGGTCCAGAACCGGAAGCGGGAGGAACTCGAAGGGGAGCTTAAGGGGCTTCCGGCGCTGCTCGCCGAACTGAACCAGTCGCATGTGGAATACCAGGCGGCAGCCAGCCGGCAAAGGGAAGCCCAGAAAGCGCTGGGCAGCGTTGAGGCAACACTCAAGCGCCTTTCCGAACAGGAGGAGAGGAAGAAAGAGAAACTCGAGCTGCTGGCCCAGTCGTCGAAGGAGGAGGGCATCTACAAAGGGCTGGTGACCGCCTTCGGCAAGAAGGGCATACAGGCAATGCTCATCGAAACAGCCCTCCCGGAGATTGAAGAGGAGGCCAACAAGCTACTGGCGCGGATGACCGACAACCGGATGCACCTCAAGTTCGAAACCCAGAAAGAGTCTAAAAAGGGAGACACGATGGAAACGCTGGACATCACCATCGCCGATGAGCTTGGCACACGGAACTACGAGATGTTCAGCGGCGGAGAAGCCTTCCGCATCAACTTTGCCATCCGCATCGCTCTTTCGAAGCTGCTGGCAAGACGGGCCGGAGCGCCTCTGCGCACCCTTATCGTGGATGAAGGGTTCGGAACTCAGGACAGCACCGGCATCGAGAAAATCAAGGAAGCCATCAACTCCATCCAGGATGACTTCGACAAAACCCTGGTCATCACCCACATCGACGAACTGAGGGATGCCTTCCCCACCCGCATCGATGTAGTCAAGACCGCCGAAGGCTCAACTGTCGAAGTGAGCTAGTGTCCTGAGTTACAAGACCGTTACATAATTTGTCATTGCGAGTCCGTCCGCCTCAGGCGGGACGAAGCAATCCGTATGGTTGACCGAGTACGTTCTTTCTTTGTTAAAGCAAAAGTGTATATCATTACTTTTGCTAAGAATGTCTGACTCAGGGCACTAGTACAATGGAGGATAATTAGTCAAATTCCCGATAAGACGCTATACTAGGCAAGAGAAGTTGGAGGAAACGCTTGCTCTGGGTTTTACTGGGTCTCATCGGCATATTTGTTGGACTATTCGGCACGTTAGTCGGGGCGGGCGGCGGCTTTCTCATTGTGCCGGTGTTGCTGTTTCTCTATCCTCAAGAGCCCCCAACCATCATCACAAGTATTTCGTTGGCGGTTACCTTCTTCAATGCCCTGTCGGGCTCCATCGCCTATGGTCATCTTAAGCGTATCGACTATCGTTCCGCGCTCATGTTTTCCCTTGTCGGTATTCCCGGCGCTATTCTCGGAGCCTACATTACCTCCTTTTTGAGCCGCGGCGCTTTTCAGATAACCTTTGGAATAATTCTCCTCATTGTAAGTGGCTATCTTATGGTGCGACCAACAGTACGGGTCAATCTGGAGGGTTTGTCCGCTACTGGCAACACAATCAGGAAGATAACTGACATAACAAACCATGTCTTTACCTATTCCTTTAACCTGCCTCTGGGGATGGCAATTGCCTTCCTGGTGGGTGTGCTCTCCGGCTTGCTCGGCATTGGCGGGGGCATCATTCACGTCCCGGTGCTGACTCAGGTTCTGGGCTTTCCCATACATGTCGCCACGGCCACTTCTCAGTTCGTGATTGCCACCACCACTTTTTCTGCCCTGGATGTCCACATAGTCACGGGAACTTTTGCCTACGGTGTGCGAAGAGCGATAGTGCTGTCAGTGGGAGCTGTTATCGGGGCACAACTCGGCGCACGTTTGTCGCAGAGGGTTTCCGGCGTCTTTATCATCAGGGCGCTGGCCCTGGGACTCGGAGTTGTCGCGTTACGCCTCATCATTGCCCCGTTTTAGTCCCTGAATCTAGCCCAGAAACAAAAATAACCCGACATGAAGATTGATTATTCTGACAAAGCCGCCCGCAAAGGCACGCGCCTAGTTGACGGGTAAGCAGCATTGCTGTACATTAAAAAGTATTCTTCATGGCTGATTTTACCGGGGAAGAGGTGGATTTTTATAATTTGAATTTTGTATTTGGATTTGTTTCGGATTTAGAATTTAGAGTTTAGAGTTTCCGCTTTATGCGGGTTAGGATTGGGCATTTAC
>JACPPQ010000023.1 GCA_016190925.1 Chloroflexota bacterium
TCTGGCTCACTACAACTTCATCTTGCGGACACTCATATTGTATAATATACCAAGAGGTAGATTTCTGTGAAGAGATTTTGGCTGTTTATTGGAATTGGAATAGTATTACCTATTTTTGTTATTGTCATTGCGGTTCTGCGTCTCTCCATAGAGCCAATATATGTTGCCGCCTTTTTAGGTGCATGGCCAGTGTCCGCAATCGCCGTTTACGAACATTTTGTAAACGTTTCGCTTGTGGCGTTCGATAAGGGAAGGATCTGGAGAGACTCTCTTCAGGTTATTGATAGGGGAGGAGTCACGTGGCATTCTCTTAGGTTACCCGTCAAGAATTCCGGCTTCGCACCTGCAAGAAATTGCACCCTTGAATTAAGAGTGTTAAAAAGACCCAAGAAGAATGGGGAATGCTGTCCAGCTCCATCTGCTGAGACAAAGGCTCTAACATGGGTTGCCCCTAAAGTCGAAGACAGACACACGATACCTCCGAGAGGAGGGACTGCCACACTAGCTATCGTGATTGACGATACAAGTGTTGCTAGTACAGCCCGCTGCCTTTGGCACGGAGCCAATGATTGGGGACCTTTAACCCTATGGGCCGGAACCCACGAAGTTTTCGCGATGTCTCCTGCCACACGAGCCCAGGATGCTTTTTGTCAAGGGGATTATGAGATACAAGTGACCGTGCTCCCTGAGAACGGTGCCCCGAAGCTTGAAAAGTTCAAGCTACATGTCGACTCTGTTTGGTCCAAGACTTCTCTCACTTAGCAACTGCTGCAAAGCCGGTATAAGCTGTTTCTTCTCAAACACCAGTTCGGAATGCTTCCAATGTGTGGTACATTTTCCTCTACTCCCGCATCTCCCCAGGCTCGCACCGGTTGTTACGGTAGTAGGAGCACCTGGTCAGGCAAAAGCCCAGCGGGGCTTTTTGCTTTATCAGGGACTTCAGCTCCTTTACCTTCAGAAGCTGCCCGTATTCAAGTCCGGTGCCTTGAAGCACCCGCGCATCCCACTTGCGCACGCCCGTTTCTCCGCCGTTGGGATGAATGCAGAGCTCGCCGTTAAAGTAAGGGCACGGCTGGCATATCATGTCGGGGCCTTCGTTCACCTGTAACTCGCCTTCAGGGTCCTCGAAGAAAGCCTTCATCTTAGCTCTGGTCTCATGAAACGCCTTGCCTCTGGGCGGGTTGGAGAAGTCTATGTGAGAGAAGAATTGACAGTACAGGTGATGGGGTCGAAGACGCATTTTTACTCCTTAAAAATTCCAAATCCCAAAAACCAAATTACGCACTTGATGAGGCGATAGAGGGTAAAGGGAGCATAATCAAACTTTACCCCTCCCACCGTCTGGATTCCAGCCTTCGCTGGAATGACAAGGGGGAGTGATTTTATTATTTTCGTACTACTATTTTGACTTTTGAGCTTTGACCTTTGAACTCTCTTAGTATATCCCCTTGCTCCACAAATGTTCAATTGGTATCATTGAAAGTATGGCCTCCAGAAATTAGAAGAGGTGCCGCATGCCTGTAGCGATTCTCTACCGTGAGGATTTAAGGGAATACGATTTTGGCCCCGGGCATCCGTTTCGTGGAGACAGGTTCGAGGTATTTCCCCGTTTTCTGAAAGAGAAGCTGCCCGAGGATGACAACTACCGGATGCTGAAGGCTGAGCCGGTCGGTGAGGATGGCCTGCTGATGATTTGCCGCAAGAACTACATCGATTTCACCAGGGAGTTCTACAGGGCGGCAAACCTGGGGCTTGAGTACGATGGTGGGTTTCACCGCTACCATTCGATGGACAATATGCCGATGGGCAGGCCCGGAAAGCTGGAGGAGGCGGCCAGGCTGATTGTCGGGCAGGCGAAGATGGCAGCCGACCTGGTGCAATCCGGGAAGTTCCAGAAGGCTATCTCTATCGGCGGAGGATTGCACCACGCCAAGCCGAACTACGGGGAGGGGTTTTGCCTTTACAACGATGTGGCTTTTACCGCAACATACCTGTTGCAGAAATACGGCCTGGAAAGGGTGCTTATTCTGGATACGGACGCCCATGCAGGAAACGGCACCTGCGAGTACTTCTATTCCAATCCGAAGGCGCTCTTCATCGACCTGCACCAGGACCCGCGCACGCTTTATCCGGGCACCGGCTTTGCATCTGAAACAGGCTCCGGAGAGGGAAAAGGATTTACGGTGAATGTGCCCATGCCGATGGGAGCCGGCTACGATTCATACCAGACGGTTTTCGATGAGATTGTCGAACCGCTGGCACTTGAGTTCAAACCGCAGGTTATTATCAGGAACGGAGGCTCCGACCCGCATTTCAACGACCAACTGACTCAATTGGGACTACCGGTCAAGGGCTTCAGGATGATTGGAGAGCGGGTGGCAGCGATGGTAGAGTCCTCCGGCGGCAGGCACATCGACCTCATCGCTTCGGGCTACAACAAGGATGTCCTGCCTTATGCCTGGATGGCCCTCATTTCCGGGCTGTGTGGATTCAATGTCCCCGTGGAGGAACCCATTCCGTTAAAGAATCAGAAAGACCCCGCCATCGAAGCGACAAGGGGTGTGGTCTCACAGGTGAAAGGCAACCTCAAGCAGTACTGGCGGTGCTTCCGGTAGCGGGCGTAATGAATTGTATCGTCGGGAAGTGGACAACCCTTCTCAATGTGTCATTCCAGTTCTTCAACTGAAGGGGAATTAAGAGGCAGGCGATAGGGTCTGGATTCTGGCCTTTGCCAGAATGACAGGGCGAAAGACAGTGACTTGAAGTAGTTGTGTGAGATTGCTTCGTCCCGCCAAAGGCGGGCGGGTCTCGCAACGACAACGGCAACAACAATAGGGAAGACGATGAAAAAGTTTGAGCTTATCGAGCATACCGCGGACATCGGGCTGAATGCCTATGGCGGAACCCTGGCTGAGGCCTTCGCCAATGCCGCATATGGTATGTTTTCCGTCATTGCTGACCTGGACGCGGTGAGGGAAGTCGAGTCCCGCCAGGTAGAAATCAGTGAGGACGACGCCGAAGCCCTGCTCTTCGAGTGGCTCAACAACCTGCTCTATCTCTTCGATGTTGATAGAATCATATTCAAAAGGTTCGATATTACGGAATTCGGCGAATGGAAGCTGAAAGCGACATGCTACGGCGAGAAATACGACCCATCCCGTCACCAGATAAAGCTGGGAGTCAAGGCAGCCACCTACCACATGATGAAGGTTGATAGTGAGAAGAATGAAGTCCGCGTTATCCTGGATGTTTAGTGTCCTGCATCAGAAGTCCTTTGCAAAAGTAATAGTACCTTTCTTTCAGTAAAGAACGCTCTTAGTCATTGTTACGGATTGCTTCGACCCTTCCGCAGAAGGGTCGAAGCAATGACGAATTATGTAATGGTCTTATAGAAAGCTCTTAGAGTTACAGTGTACCAGGAGGTGAGGCATGACTCGCTGGAACGGCCCAATCGAGAAGGTTGACGACTACCGATGGATGATACCCAAAAGCTATAAGTCCGGCATGCGCGTGCCCGGCCTGATTTACGCCGATAAAGACTTGCTCGAGGACATCCGTGAGGAGCAGGGGCTGGAGCAAGTGGTCAACGTTTCCTTTTTGCCGGGAATCGTGGGCTATTCCATGGCTATGCCGGACATTCACTGGGGATACGGGTTTGCCATCGGTGGAGTGGCTGCCATGCGTGTCAGCGATGGGGTGGTGTCGCCGGGTGGGGTGGGATTCGATATAAACTGCGGGGTCCGTATCCTGCGCACCAACCTGAAAGAGGAAGATGTCAAGCCTAAAAAGAAGGAACTGATGGATGCCCTCTATAGAAATGTCCCTTCCGGAGTCGGGTCGGAAGGGAAGATAAAGCTGCGCGCGGGGGAAATCGATAAGGTTCTGGCGCAAGGCTCACGGTGGGCGGTGGAGAAGGGCTTCGGCAGGCCGGAAGACCTCGAAACTACCGAGGAGAAAGGGGAGATGTCCGGAACAGACCCTTCCAAAGTGAGCAGTCGAGCTAAGGAGCGGGGCACGCCCCAGCTTGGAACGCTCGGCTCCGGTAACCACTTCCTCGAGGTAGCGGTGGTCGATGAAATACATGAGCCGGAAATCGCTAGAGTGATGGGCATAGACGGGCTGGGACAGGTTATGCTGCTGATTCACTGCGGCTCTCGCGGCCTGGGTCACCAGGTAGCGGACGACTATATCAAGGTGATGGTCAGGGCGATGCAGGAATACGGCATCGAGTTGCCCGATCGCCAGCTTGCTTGCAGCCCGGTGAAGTCACCGCAGGGACAGGCTTATCTTGCGGCAATGAGATGCGCCGCCAACTATGCCTGGGCCAACCGCCAGTGCATCACGCACTGGGTGAGGGAGTCTTTCTGCACAGCGGTGGGCAAATGCGAGGAGGAAGCCGGCCTGGAGCTTATCTACGATGTAGCCCATAACATTGCGAAGCTCGAAGAGCACGAGGTTGAAGGCGAGAAAAGGACTCTGTGCGTCCACCGCAAGGGGGCTACCAGGGCGTTCCCTGCCGGGCAACGGGATGTGCCGCAGAAATACGCTAAAATCGGGCAGCCGGTGCTCATTCCCGGTGACATGGGACGGTTCTCATACATTCTTGTGGGAACGGAACGGGCGATGAAAGAGACGTGGGGCTCCACCTGCCACGGCGCCGGAAGGCTCAAAAGCCGTGCCGCCGCAAAGAAGATGGTCAGCGGGAGAGATGTCTTGAATGCCCTGGAGGCGCGGGGCATAATGGTGCGGGCGGGCAGCATGTCCGGTCTGGCAGAAGAAGTTTCGGAGGCATACAAGGACGTGACCTCTGTGGTCAGGGTAGCGCACAATGCGGGAATCTCGAAAATCGTTGCCAGGACAAGGCCGATAGGAGTGGTGAAGGGGTAGAAAATGCCACCAAATTTCCCCCCTTCACAAAGGGGAACTAAGGGAATTTTAAATCCCAATCTAAGGCTGTCCGGAAATTTGCTTTGAGGAAAATGGTGACAAAGAATCTGCCCCCACCCCATCTGGATTCCAGCCTTCGCTGGAATGACAATCCTAGTGATTTTCTTATTTTCGGACAGCCTCAGAAGACCACCATCACCAGTTAAAATATTCTCCGCATTCTTACGGTTTGACTTCGCTATCCGTTTTGGGGGACATGGCATCTTTCCACCAGTGGTCCGGGTCGCGGCGTATCTCGTAGACCACCTTCCCTTTGTCGGGGCAGCGGTAGGTGATGACTTTGGCCGAGGGCATACCGTTTACCAGACCGTAGAGCCGGGCGTTCACCTGTGCCAGAACAGGGAAACAGATTTTACCTTCGAGGCAACCGTTGTTAATGATAATTTTGTCCCCGACTTTCTGAACGGGGCACGCTGGCGGAAGGTCTTTATTGATTTCTTTTACTTCCATGATGACCGGATAGCGCGGCATAGGCAACCTCCTTGAACGAATTGTCAGAAAATCATAGCAGGTCTCTACGAACGGGTCAATACGCATAGGGTGCTTTTCGGCAAGGAGCCGCAGGCAATCTCCATTAACTTCGTCCTGTACGCTTAAAAGGCAAATGATAGGATGTAGATGGAAGTGTGAGATTGCTTCGCCCCGCCAAAGGCGGGCGGGTCTCGCAATGACTGTATACAGGGGTTGGGTGGGAGGACTGATAGCTGAGAGCTTCCCGTGCTATTCGGCGGGGAGCCTGCCGCCTTTTTTAAGTCTGCATTCTGTGTCTACAACGATGTTATCGCCCAGCACACAGCTTTCGGGGATTGAGACGCCGTCCTCAATCACGCTGTTGGCTCCGAGAATGGAGTTGGTGAGCAATGCGCCTCTTCCGACCCTTGAGTTGGGCCAGAGCACTGCTCCCTCCACCACTGCCTCTTTGGCGAGGTAGCATCCCGCGCCGAGAACGACAGGGCCTTTCAACTGCGCTTGTTCTTCCACCACGCAGTCGCCGGCGATGAGCACTGGCCCTTCTATTACGGCTCCGGGGTCGATTTTGCTTCTGCCCTCGATGCGTATTTTGCGGAGGGAGCTATCCCAGGCCAGCAAAAGGTCGAAGTGCACCTTCAGGTATTTCTCCGGAGTGCCGATGTCAATCCAGTAGGCATCGGAGGGATAACTCAGGACTGGCTGGCCGTTCTCCAGCAGCGTCGGAAAGACCTGCCGTTCGAACATGAATGGCGTGGCGGGCGGCACATTTTTCAAAACATCTGGCTCGAGGATATAGATGCCGGCGTTTATCATGTGGCTCGTCACTTTGTCAGGGGCAGGCTTTTCGATGAACCGTTTGACCATTTCTGAGGAGTCGGTCTCGACGACGCCGTAGAGGGTCGGATTGTCGACGCGGGTAAGGGCAATGCTGGCTCTGGGACGGACTTCGAAGTGGCGTTTTATCATGGCAGTCAGGTCGATATTGGTGAGTATGTCTCCGTTCAGCACCACGAAGGTATCATCGAGGAGTTGCTCGGCGTTTTTCACGGCGCCGGCGGTGCCCAGCGGCGTTTCCTCGACCATGTATATCAGCTTGATTCCCAGTCTGGAGCCATCGCCGAAGTATTCCTGGATGGGGTCAGGCAGATAGCCCATCGCCAGGATGACCTCATCCACGCCGTGCTTTTTGAGGTAGCGCAGAGCATGCTCCAGGAACGGTCTGTTCAGGACAGGCACCATTGCCTTGGTCAGGTTGTTGGTCAGGGGACGCAGCCTGGTCCCCTTTCCGCCGACAAGTATCACCGCTTTCATCATGATTATTGTATCATATTGATATTAAGGTTTGCTGGAATAACTGATGAGGAGTGTGCGAAATTTTGCCAAAGAGGGAAATCCTGCCCTCAGGCTGTCCGAAAATATTAATGGATGAGGTGACGGAGAATCCGTCCCTACCCCCACCTAGATTCCAGCCTTCGCTGGAATGACAATCCTGATGATTTTCTTGTTTTAGGGCAGCCTTAATTAAGGGGGGAATTTTGAATTTCGTGGAACGGCAGACTAATCTTTAGTGAAAGGAAAGCCAGCGGCGACCCACGCCTTTGCGCTTCCGAGGACGTTGTACACCTTTGGGTAGCCTGCCCGCAGCAGGATGCTTGCGCCAAGTCCGGCGCGATGCCCCACGCTGCACATCACAGCCACCAGCTTGTCCCTGGAAACCTCGTCCAATCTTTTCTCAAGGTGCCCGGCGTATATGTGAAGCGCTCCACTGATGTGTCCGGGGCTCCATTCATCCTCCCGCCTGACGTCCAGGACTACAAAGTCTTCGTGATGGTCCAGTTTATCTTTCAACTGGTGTACCGATAGGGGTGGAAGGTGTTCGATAGCGAAGCCGGCGTTGTACCAGCCCTCGATTCCTTCCTTGAGATAACCCGCAATGCGGTCGTAGCCGAGTCGCACAAGATAACTGACCGCTCTTTCCAGGTGGCTCTGGTCTTCCAGCACCAGCAAGATGGGGTTATCGTAAGGCAAGACCCATCCGGCGAAGGAGGGCAGACCTTCCAGCCATATGCTGTAGGCGCCTTTTATATGTGCGCTTCCGAAGGCAGCCGGCTCACTGGTATCAACGACTACCGCCCCTTTCTCCATTTCTGATTTGAACTCGGCGGGGGTGAGGGGAGGTGGCGCAGGGACACGTCCGAGAAGCGGCGGCCCCTCAAGGTTATATTTCTCCATCTGTTTGAAGTAGGGAGGTATCTCAGGGCGCTCCGCCACCTTGAATTTTATGAACTGCTGTTTGCCCTTTATCTGAAGAACGGGATTTTGCTTTTTTTCTATTCCTAGGGTGCTTTCATCCCGGCTGGCGATTGCCATGCCGCACACCGAACCGCCGCTGTGTGCCGGACACAGAATAACTTCGTCCCCCAGGGGAAGGAGCTTGCCATAGATGCTCTGGTAGAGGTTGGCCGCAAGGCGGGGTGTTTCCTTAGGACCGTAGAGGTCGGTGCGTCCCGCATCTCCCACAAACAGCGCGTCTCCGGGAAATACCATGACTGTAGCTTCCCCGGTGGAAATATCGGCCAGAGCATAGGAGATGCTCTCATCGGTATGGCCCGGTGTATGAAGGGCGGTCAATTTCAGGCTACCGATTTGGAATTCATGACCATCATTCAAAGTATTTCCGTATTTCCAGGGAAGCCCAGGACCGTGGTAGATTGCGGCTCCGGTGACATCGGCCAGTTCCAGCGAACCGATGGCGTAATCCTCGTTGCGGTGCGTTTCGAAGATGTACTTGATACGCATCTGGTTCTGCCGGGCGCGGTCGATGTAGACCTGGCAATCGCGCCGCGGGTCGATGACCGCTGCCTCATTTTCAGCACCGATGAAATAGGAGTTGTGGGCGATGCCTTCGGATTTGATGCGCTCGAAAATCATGTTGAATGCTCCGCTTCGGGCGAAATTAGTCAGCTATCAGCCTTCAGCAGTCAGTTTTTGGTGTAATGGGGAGGACTGAAAGCTGAGCTAATCGCTATTTCAGCCTCTTTTCAAGCACGTCCCAGTTGATGTTATCGAAGAAGGCCTGAATGTAGTCGGCGCGTTTCAGGCCGTAATCGGTCATGAAAGCGTGCTCGAAGACATCCAGCACCAGGACGGGTGCGCATCCCGCCAGGTGGCCGACATCGTGCTCGTTAATCCACTGGTTGAAAAGCGCGCCGCCGGCGGTGTCCTGGTAGAGGATGGTCCAGCCGATGCCGCGCAGGGCGCTAGTGGCCCTGAAGTCCTTTTCCCAGTTATCGTAGCTGCCGAAAGCCGCTGCCAGTTTGACAGCCAGAGCGCCAGATTTGTTTACCGGTTTTTTGCCGCCCAGGTTCTCGAAATACAACTCGTGCAGGCGCATGCCGTCGAACTCCCATCCGAACCGGCGTTTCAGCTCTGCGTACTCCGGGTTGGTGGCGTCTTTGGCCTTGGCATTAAGCAAATCGGCCAGCTTGTTGGTGTTGTTGACATAACCTTGATACAGAGTGAAATGGTTCTTGAGCAGGGTCTCGCTGAATCCCTTCATCCCGATGATACTGCCGAAGTCCTTTGCCGTGTACGCCATGTTTTGCTCCTCCTTTAAGTTTTTTCTTTGTTTTGCTCCCTTAGCCGCCATCGAGAGACGGATGTTCCTTCTTCACGAACCAACCAGCCGGGTCCTTGAGGTATTCGTGGTAGTCAAGAAGAATGAGGTGATGTTCCTGCTCTTCCCCGGCCAGCAGGTCGTAGAACGTTCTTTCAGCATCATAGTTTGCCAGTTTGCTTTGCTTCCGGTAGAAGTCGTAGGTCTTGCCTTCCATATCGATAGCTCTTTGTATGGCATCAAGCTCCGTGATGGGGGCTTGAATATCGCACCCCAGCTTCTCGGATGTCCTGGCAAAGATGGTGCGCAGGCTTCTGCCCCCGTCCGGCTTAAAATCGATGGCAGGCCAGGGGCCCTTATTCTTAACGACATCGTATATTTCCACGAATTTCTTGCGATGCAAGTCTTCTTCCTGTGCCAGCCACTGGAGCAGGTTCTTGCCCAGCTCGTTGCTGCTCTCCTGGCTGCATTTGAGGTAGAACTGCTTGCCATCGAGTTCCATCTGCATGGCAATCTGTAGTGCTTCCGGGGTCTTCTGCTGTTTTACCATTTGAACCTCCCAAATTAAAAATCAGAGAAAGCTATACCCTGTTAAGGTCTACAGCGGTCTTGTCTGACGAGGGCGAGGTAGTGAAGTAAGATTTTCCGGGCGTTTGAATCTGACTGCCCGTTGCCCTAGAATATATCTGGGTATATAAATAATTATACCACACCATTAAATTATCTAAGGCAATTATGCGTGGAGAGTCTTTCGCGAAACTGTCATGCTCGCGAAAGTGGGCATCCAGGTGGGGTGGTTCTGCTGGATTCCCCGCCCCACATCAATCCCGTATCAAGCACGGGACAAGGTTTGGGGCAAGCTTTGCGCGGGGAGTGACAATACCGAATGCTGAAATTCACCAAGAAGCGGGGGAGTTAGTAAGGAGTCAGATTAAATAGATGGCGAAAAGGGTAATCAAGGCTTCAAAGATAGGGTTCTGCCCCGGTGTAAAGAAGGCAATAGAATCTACCAAAAAGGCTTCTGCCGCGGGCACTGTTTCCACCCTGGGAATGCTGGTGCATAACGCGCTTGTCGTGGGAGAGCTGGAGCCGCTGGGAATAAAGGCGGTGAAAACTCTCGGCGACGTGTCCGGCAACGTGGCTATCACTGCTCACGGCGTTGCCCCGCAAGTCTACGAGGAAATCAGGCGCAGAGACTTGAAACTCCTCGATACCACTTGCTCTTTCGTGAAAAAAGCGCAGCAGAAGGCCGCTCATCTCGGGAAAGAAGGTTTCTTTGTGCTGGTCTACGGCGACCCCAATCATGCCGAGGTAAAAGGCATCCTGGGCTGGGCGGGGCCGAACTCAGCCGCCGTTACTTCACCATCAGAGGTTTGCGGCAAATTACCCAAACGCCTGGCAATACTGGCGCAGACCACCAGGCTTCCTTCCGATTTCCACGACTTCATCAGACAGGTTTCCTCTCCTATTGAGAAATTCGAGGAAATCAGGGTGTTTATGACTATCTGCCCGCATGTGGTGAGGAGGGCGAACGAGGCGGCTTTGCTGGCTTCTGACTGCGACCTGGTGGTGGTGGTGGGCGACCCCGCCAGCGCCAACACCAACCGGCTGGCGGAGATGTGCAAGAAGATAGGACGGGCAATTATGGTGCCTTCATCGGAGGCCCTGGATAGCTTCCCCGAACTGAAAGATGCCAGAACAGTCGGCGTGATTTCCGGCACGTCCACTCCTGACCGTGTCATCGATGAGGTGGTGCAGGCTATTCAGAGAATGGAGTGATTCTCACTTTCCCAGCAGTCCTTTGACTATTTCCCTGACATATCTGGCTATTGCCGGTGAGGCGGTGAGGCCCGGTGATTCGATGCCGATGAGGTTGATTAGTCCCGGCAGCCCCTTATCGCTTTCGTCCCGGATTACGAAGTCCTTTACCGGCTCGCCGGGGCCTTGCAGCTTTGGTCTTATTCCGGCCATTTCCGGTTGAAGGTCGTCATATTCTATGAACGGCAGAAAAGATTTTACCGAATCATAAAAGAGCGGTTTGTGACGGCTGTCAACAGCGTAGTTTATGCCGTCCACGTACTCGATGCTGGGGCCGAGCCTCATCCTGCCGGATATATCGAAAGTGACATGAATGCCCACCCCCGCTATGCCGGGCGGCGGCACCGGGAATATCAGCCGTTTGACCATTCTGCTCTTGCCGCCGTCCACGCTGAAATATTCACCTTTGCAATAGCGTAGCCTGTATCCCGCCATGTCTATATCTATGCCCGCAAGTGCGGCTATCTTGTCGCAGTAGAGGCCCGCGCAGTTTATCAAGACGCTGGTTTCGAAGGAGGAGACCCCTTCCGTGTCCTCCACGGTCACGCGGTACCCGTCGCTCAGCTTCTCGATCACTGTGACCCTGGAACGATAAGCGATTTTCGCTCCGCCCTCGGTGGCTTTAGAGACGTAGCAACGCATCAGCGCGTGTGAATCGATTACACCGGTTGAAGGCGAGAGAATAGCGGCGGCGCCTTCTACGTTCGGCTCCATCTCTTTTAGCTCACGTCTTGAGAGCATCCGGAGCCCCTGCGCGCCGTTTTTCCGGCCCTGCTTCAGGAGATGGTCTAACTCCCCTAACTCTTCATCTCCTGCCGCAACTATCAGTTTTCCCAGAGTGGCGAAGGGTATACCGTATTTCTCGCAGAGTTCATACAGCAGGCGGTTGCCTTCTACGCAAAGCCTTGCTTTGAGCGTACCTTCCGGATAGTATATGCCTGCGTGGATGACCTCGCTGTTCCTGCTGCTGGTCTCCTGTCCGAAGGCATCATTCTTTTCCAGTACGTAGATTTCCCTGCCCCTGCGTGCCGTTTCCGCGGAAACCGCCAGCCCCACCACGCCCGCGCCGATGATAGTGATGTCTGCTTTATCAGTCATTTCTGGCTTCACAATCGCGTCTTTTGAATATTTGCGTATGAATCTAAATTCGAAATTCGAATATCGAAGCACGAAACAAATTCATCCGCCTCAGGCGGAAGACCGAACGGTCTTCACACGACTATAATAGGGATTGCTTCGCTGGCCTTCGGCCGCTCGCAAAGACGCACCTGCGATTTTCATTGTTTGCGAGTGCGCCTCAGGCGCATGACAAATTGTTTAGGATTTCGAATTTCGTGCTTCGGGTTTTACCATGCAAGAATTACTTAAAAAGTTTCATATGGATTTGCTTCTATGTTTACATTTTTACACGCAGGCCCTTTTTAGAGTCTAATTTCTCTGGTCACCGAGAGTGTATCTCCGAAGCTGGGTATGAAACACGAATGCTTTCCTGCTCCGCCCACCACCATCACCATGATATCGTTTTCCTCTCTTACCACCGGAATCAGCGTATCGTCGGGGAAGTCCGCGTAGCGTGCCTCCTGGTGTTTGCGCGGGAAATCTGATTTCGGCACCCGCGCCTTCTCGAAAAGGAAATGCTTGACATTCTGCTTGGAAAATCCACTGTCGGCGATTATCCTGGCGTGCTCCGGGCCAAAGGCTACCAGCGCCTCGCCGCACTGGTAGATGATGTTATTCGTCCCCTGGGTCCTCATGGTCCCGGCAACGGTGGTGAGCATCTCCTCTGCCTCGGTGGCGATATGGTCGTTGATATTATGGGGGTTTTCCACGCCGCACACCGTTACCGTGCTGGCGGAAGGAGCAAAGCCCCGTTCCACGTGGAGCGGCTGCCATGGATTTGCCTCCTCATTTTCCGCGATACAGTAGGTGTACTTGCTCGGCTGACCTTGGGTAGAGCGGTCAAGCTTTCCCGGAAGCCCGCCCCCGATGTTGACCAGCGCGAACCTGATAGCCCTCCCAATGGTGGCATTGGCGCGGTTACCCTGACCGAAGGCGTTGTACCCGGAGTTAAGCCCCAGTTTCTTTCTGATAGGCCCGTTGACGATGACTAGCGGCGCACATGGATGGGTAGTTGCCTGAATGGCATAGAGGTTGAACTGTTTTTCCACCATCGCCTCGATGGCGGTAATGATGACCGGCATGTATTCCGGCAGACAGCCGGCCATCACCGCGTTGATAGCTATCTTCTCCACCGTTGCTTCCCCTAACTGGGGCGCTATTTCAGCGATGATGTCCTGCGGTTTCCTGGTGGTGCCGCCGAGCATGGCATCGACCCTCTCTCCGGTAGGGGGCACGATGGGCAGACCATCGGTCTTACCATGCCGGTAGAAGTGCTCGTTTATCCCATCGATGTCATCGGTAAGTTCTATTATTTCTGAGAGTAGCTTCGGGGACTCCGGCATAGTGTTGCCTCCTTCAATCCAGAATGGCGCAGGAAAGAGCGTTCCCGGCCTGGCGTTATAAGGTCGTTTAGCAACCGCTCATAGCCTGCCCCGTACACGGTGAACCATTCAGAGCCTGCCCCGTGCCTGATACGAGGCTGGAATTCTGGTGGGATGAATTCTTCGTCACCCCATTCATCAAAATGAGTTTTCGGACACCCTCGGTAACTCATTTTGTCCGTTTCATCTATAGAACCGTGCGTCAAAGAGAAGTTACAATACCACCTGTGCCGGATTTGTGGCGCTATACTTCGCCTTGTTCTCCGTAATTTCTATTGCTTCCGGAAGCTTTTCCAGGCCGTGAAGCACATGCGTAATCTGCGGACCCACCTGAACCCTGCCCCTTGCTACCCAGAATGCGGCCAGCTCAAGAAATTTACTGGTGCCTGTAAGAGGGTTAATGTAGTTGATTTTGTTGCGCTTCATGAATACCGTGTCCAGCTCGAGGGAGCCCGTAAGAACTGCGCTCTGGATTACCTTGCCTCCCGGACGGACCATCTTGAACGCTTGACGAATAGTTTCAAGCCCCGATAAGCCGTGCTCAGTGCTCCCACCGGCGGCATCGAAAACGACATCTGCCCCGGAGCTTTCTGTCAGCCGTCTGACTTCTTCGACAACATTCGTCTGCTTTGCGTTTATCATGCTACTTGCCCCGTATTTCTTGGACAGGTCCAGATTCTCGGTGCGCCTGGCCACAGCAATTAGACGACCAGCCCCGGCCAGCTTGGCTACTTGCAGAATACCCAGCCCCATCGCCCCCTGTCCTAACACTACCACGGCGTCACCCATTTCAATTCCCGCGCTACGCACCGAGCCGATGCAGGATGAAAGTGGCTGGAGTGCAGCTACTTCATTGTCCGTTGGCCCGTCCGGAATTCGGACCGCTGCCCACTCTGGAAGGCTCAGGTATTCGGCAAAAGCCCCGAGGATGTCTCCTCCCAGATGTCGGGGAGAAAGGCATTCGGAATGTCTTCCCAGCAGGCACATCCGACAAGAACCGCAGTAAACAGCCGCTGGCGAAGCTACCCTATCCCCGATATGGAGTAAAGTTACACCCTTACCTGTCTCCACCACCTCCCCGCAGTATTCATGTCCCCGCTGGACAGGTTTACCCTCCGCTAAGCGCTTTCCTATCGAACTCGAAGTTAAGGCCACCGCTTTCCCTTTGAGGACCTCCGTGTCCGTGACGCTTGCCTGGACTACTTTCACTTTTATTAATACGTCCCGGTCTTCTAATTCCGGTATGGGCACCTCCACAAGTCGATGGTCCCCAAAATCACGAAGTCTCCATGCTTTCATTTTATCTCCTTCCCCGGTTTTAGCCTCCATTTTACATAAGTTATCTACAAAACAATTAGTCATCCGCCTCTGGCGGACCCGCGAATTATGAAAATACTAACACGCCTTATGTCATTCCCGTCCGCCTGAGGCGGAGAATCCAGCGGGGAAAGCGAAGGCTGGATTCCGACTTTCGTCGGAATGGTAAAAGGTTATTTTCTAAGTAATCCATCATTTCAATTTGCAATTGACGCCACCGAGTATTAAAATCTCCTCTTCCTTGAGGGGAGTCCGCCTGAGGCGGAAAGGTGAGAGTGAGAGCATTTTCCCCTCACTCCTTCGATAAACTCAGGACAGGTCTAGCTCTCTCCCACAA
>JACPPQ010000024.1 GCA_016190925.1 Chloroflexota bacterium
AAATTCTTAGCAAAAGCAATGATATACAGTTTTGCTTTAACAAAGAAAAGAACGTACTTTGTCAACCATACGGATTGCTTCGTCCCGCCAGAGGCGGGCGGACTCGCAATGACAAATTATGTAATGGTCTTATAGCTCAGGACGCTAGTTGTTGAGGCCGATAGCTCAGTGCTGAAGGGGGGTGAAAAATGAGAATCCTGCTTATTGAAGATAATCCGGGTGATGTCAGGCTTGTCCGGGAAATATTGAGAGAGGTGCCGGGCAATTTAACAATCGATGTGGCGGAAGGGCTGGGGCTGGGACTGGAGTTGCTATCCTCTCAAGATGTAGATGCGGTATTGCTGGACCTGAACTTGCCCGATAGCCGCGGACTGGAAACATTTGCCAGGCTGCAAAAGCATTTTTCACACCTGCCGATAATAATAATGACATCCAGCGATGATGAAGAGCTCATGGCGCGGGCAGGTAAAATGGGAGCTCAGGACTACCTGGTCAAGGGTCAGGCAGATAGCAAACTTTTACGACGCACCCTGATATACGCCATCGAGCGCAAGAAGGCAGAGCAGAAACTGCAGGAATCCGAGGAGAGATTCAGGCAGATGGTTAACCTTCTGCCTCAAATAGTATATGAAGCTGATACCAACGGCGACCTGACTTTCACTAACCTGGCCGGTTTTGAGGCTTCCGGCTATACGCAACAAGAGCTTGAGAAGGGGTTGAACCTCACTCAACTGCTCGTCCCGGAAGACAGGCAAAGAGCGGTGGAAAATGTTCGCAAGGCGTTCAGCGGGCAAAAACTGAGCGGCAATGAGTACACCGCCCTGAGGAAAGACGGCAGCACCTTTGCTATCGTCACGTATTCGTCGCCCATAACGCGGGCAGGCAAAGTGGTGGGCGCAAGGGGCATCATTGCTGACATCACGGAGCGCAAGCGAGCGGAAGAAACCATCGAGCGCAAGCTGGCCTTCGAAAAAACCGTTTCCACAATATCATCCCGCTTTGCCAGCCTTTCCGATAACCTGGACAGCGCCATCAATGCCTCGCTGGCGGACATAGGGAGGCTGTGCAGGGTAAGCAGGGCTTATCTTTTCTTTTTCCGTGAAGACGGCGTTACCATGGATAACACACATGAGTGGTGCGCTGAAGGAGTAAGCCCACAGATAGATAATCTGAAGAGCGTTCCGATCGACGCAGTACCATGGTGGATGGGAAAGCTGCGCGCCGGCGAAACCATCCACCTCCATGACGTTTCCAAGCTGCCCGCTGAAGCAAGCGCAGAGAAACAGATGCTGGAAAGCCAGGACATCAAGTCGCTGGTGGTGTTGCCGGTTTACGTGGCCGGAAAGCTGGCGGGGTTTATGGGTTTTGACAGTACCGTGAAAACAGGCCCGTGGCTTGATGAAGACCAGGCGCTTCTAAAAGTAGTTTCGGAGATTATCGGGAATGCGCTGGGGCGCAGGCACGCAGAAGAGAGAATACTGCAACAAATCAGGTTTCTTAACAGCGTGCTGGAGTCCCTTACCCACCCCTTCTACGTCATAGACGCCAACGATTATACCATCGAAATGGCAAATTCGGCGGCTCACATGGGGGACTTATCAGGAAGGCCAACGTGCTATGCCCTCACCCACAAGAGGAGCCAGCCGTGCGGCGGCTCAGGAGACGCGTGTCCGATGGAAGAAGTGAAGAAAACCAGAAAGGCGGCTGTTGTAGAGCATGTCCACTATGACGCAGACGGCAATGCCAGATACGTGGAGGTCCACGGCTATCCCATTCTTGACTGTCAGGGGAATGTCACCCGGATGATAGAGTATTGCATGGACATCACCGAGCGCAAGCAGGCAGAGCAGTCACTGCGGCAATCCGAGGAGAACTTCCGCAACTCCCTGGATAGCTCACCGTTAGGTATTCGCATCATTACCGAGGACGGAGAAATTCTCTATGCTAATCAGGCTATCCTGGATATCTACGGCTACACCGGTATCGAAGAACTACGAGATGCTCCTGTAAAGCAACGCTATACACCCCAGAGCTATGCCGAGTTTCTGGAAAGGAGAGAGAAAAGAAAACGGGGAGAGTTTGTTCCGTCAACTTACGAGATAGAAATCGTCCGCAAAGGTGGTGAAGTGAGAATTCTTGAGGCAAATCGCGGGGAAACGCTGTGGAACGGTAAAAAGCAGTACCTGGTAACATACCGTGACATTACCGAACAAAAAAAGCTGGAAGAGGAAATAAAGAAGCTGGCGAGATTCCCCGCTGAAAACCCCAACCCGGTCATGCGCGTTACCGGAGACGGCACCCTTCTCTATGCCAATCACGCCACTTTCTCCATGTTGATTAAATCCGGATGCCAGGTGGGACAACCTGCGCCCGGCTTCTGCCGGAAACTCATCTCGGGAGCCCTCAGCTCTGATGCGCCCCGAACGACGGAATTGGAAAACGAGGGCAGAGTGTTCTCCGTAACACTTTCATCGATAAAGGACGCCGGATACATTAACATGTATTTCAATGACATCACCGAGCAAAGGCAGACGGAGGAGCTTTTCCAGACCACCATCAGGGAGTCGCCAGTTGGAATCTATATCATCCGGGATGGGAAGTTCGTTTATGTTAATCCTGCCTTTCAGAAGTTTACCGGCTACAGCAGTGGAGAATTGCTTGACACCGACTCCCTGAGCTACGTTCATCCTGAAGACCGTGAGTTGGTCAGAAAAAACGCCGTCTCGATGGTGAAAAAGCTGAGGGTCGAGCCTTATGAATTCAGACTCATCAATAAGTCGGGACAGGTTGTGCAGGTCATGGAGACAGTTACCAGCATCCACTTCCAAAACAGGCAGGTAACATTGGGTAATGTCATGGACATCACCGAGCGCAAGGGGCTTGAACGCAAGGCGTTTGAATTACAGGAGATGAACAAGCTCAAGAGCAACCTTCTTTCCGTGGTCTCTCACGAACTGCGCACGCCACTGGCAACCATCAAAGGGTACTCCACCATGATGGTGGACTATGACGAAAGGCTTGAACCGGAGGAAAAAAGGGGCTACCTGGTGGCAATCGATAGAGCAACGGACCGTGTTACGGAGCTTGTGGAGCACCTCCTCGATACGTCACGCATGGAAGCCGGACTTCTGAAACTGGAAAAGGAGCCGACCAAGGTGTCGAAGCTACTCAAAGAAATAGTAGATGAGGCCCGGCTCAGGGAACCCGATGCCCTGATAGCGGCAGAAGTCAGGAGAGGCCTCCCGGCAGTCAATCTCGATGCCAGGCGTATCAGGCAGGTGATAGATAACCTGATTGACAACGCCTGCAAGTATTCGGAAGGGAGGCCGGAGGTGGCACTCTCAGCCAGGCAGATGCAGGGGGAGATGCTCATCAGCGTCAGCGATAAGGGAACAGGAATACCGGAAAGCGACCTTGAAAAGGTGTTCGACCGGATGTACCGCATCGAGCAGAGGCTGAATCCGCAGGTGGGAGGGGTGGGGCTGGGGCTTTCAGTGTGCAAAGGTCTGGTAGAGGCGCACGGCGGCCGCATCTGGGTGGAGAGCGAGGTGGGGAAAGGGAGCACCTTTTACTTTACCATTCCGTTGAGTTCTTTGAGTTTGTAGGCAAGACCGGGGTTGCCATGCCAGTGTCCTGTCAGGCAAGTAACTTGAATAAGTTCTCTCCCTTTACGCGTTTTGTATCAAAAGTGCTTCTTAATGTCACCCTGAGCGGAGCGAAGGGTCTCGGGGAGGTGGGGTTTATACGTGCAATGCCCATCCTCACCCCGATATTCTTCGTCGCTTCGCTCCTCAGAATGACATTTGATACAAAGCCCCTCTTGAGGGAGAGAATGGAGCCTCCCGCGAAACTGTCACCCTCCGCTCCCGTATCGGAGTACGGGTTCACCCCCGTATCAAGTACGGGGCAAGCTGTGAACGGGACAAGCTTCGCGGGGAATGACAATAATAGACATTGAAATTAAGCCATAAGCGCGTTTCGCGGG
>JACPPQ010000025.1 GCA_016190925.1 Chloroflexota bacterium
GCCTGAGCCTGCCCTGCCTGCCCGCCGTATCCTTGTGCGTAGGCATGAGCGAAGCCGAAGGGTACTCCGATACGAGCCTGTCTCAGAATAGTATTTTTTACCCCATTTTCTTCCGGTGGCACAGAGCTTGCCCCGTTCTTGATACGGGGCCTCCGTGCCTGTGAGCCGTTGATTTTTATCTTTCCCCAGCGTTTTTATTGAATTATGAGACAGCCTCGATACGGGAGCGGAGCATCCGCTTCATGCAATGGGTAGACCCCCGCCTTCGCGGGGGTGACAGCTTTGCGGGACGCTAATTTGCCATTTCCCATTGCGCTCAAGTATAGTACTTGTAGAAATGGAACAGATATCACTGCTCGTTGCCTTTGGAGCCGGCCTGGCGTCCTTCTTATCGCCTTGCGTGGTGCCCCTGGTGCCGACATACTTCGGCAGCCTGTGCGGCCCGCAGGTCCTTGAGGCCGAAGGCCAGAGAAATCGCCTGCCGGTCTTCCTGCACTCGCTCAGCTTTGTCGCCGGCTTTACCCTGGTCTTTGTCCTGCTCGGCGTGGGCGCCGGGTTCTTCGGGGCCATAATCGGCTCTTACCTGGTATTGAGCCGTAAAATAGCGGGAATCCTGCTGCTTGTCTTCGGAGTGCTCATGCTTGCCGCTCTAAAAGTGCGGTGGCTCAACTTCGAGAAGCGATTTGCTCCATCGCTGGGCAATACCACCGGATATTCTCGTTCTTTCCTTATCGGAGCAATATTTCCCGTTGCCTGGATACCATGCACCAGCTGGCAGCTCGGGAGCATCCTGACGCTCGCAGGCGCCTCGGAAACAGCCTCACAAGGAGGGTTCCTGCTGGCTGTCTATTCGCTCGGACTGGGACTGCCATTTCTCATTATAGGAGCGGCTTTCGCCTCGCTTGCACCGCTGCTGCGTCGCATTCAACGCTATTCACGTGTTATCTACATCATCGGTGCGGCCATGCTCATCACTGTAGGTATACTTATCCTGACCGACAGGCTCAACTTGTTTGCGACAGGATTTACGGGTTAAAATTAGTATTAGCAGTTACTAAGCAGAGCACATAAAAGATTGCATTTTAATCGATTCTCCGTGTTACCATTCCGTTGAAAAACAGAATCCGGAGGAGTGGATGGGATGGATTCCGGCTTCCGCCGTAATGGACAATTCTTTTTTGGGGATGCAAACAATTTAATGCTCTCCGTAATAGCTGTTGGCCCGGGGACACGGGGAAGTCTCACAGCCAATAGCTGAAAGCTCTGAGGGGTGGCTTATGAACAGGGTGAAACAAATAGCTGTTCTGGTTGTATTGACCGCGGTACTGGGGCTACCTACCGCCTGCACCATAGGCACGACAGTGTCCAAAAATGAGGAGCCCTCGATAGTCCAGATGTCGGTAAGCGCGCCGGACTTTCAACTCCAGGACCTTGCCGGAAAGACTGTTTTCCTCAGCGAACTGCGGGGCAAGCCGGTGGTAATTAACTTCTGGGCGAGCTGGTGCGGGCCCTGCCGCGAAGAAATGCCCTATATCCAGCAGGTGCACGAGAAGTGGGCAAATAAGGGGCTGGTGATACTGGCTATCAACATCCAGGAGAACCCCGCCGTAGCCAGTAAGTTCATGGCGGACTACAAACTTACTTTCACGGCATTGCTCGATACCAAAGGGGAGGTGGCCGCAACGTACAAGGTGCGGGGCATCCCCGCTACCTTCTTCATCGATAAAGATGGTATAATCAGAGGGCAAAGAGTGGGGGCGTTTTCCAGTGTGAAACAGATAGAAGATAGCCTGGCCCGGATAATGCCGTGAGACGGATAAATTCTAAACAAACTCAAATTACCGAAATTCAAAACGTTTTGGTCATTTGAGATTTGAATTTAGATATTACCTGGAAAATAGGGGGCAAAACCGCACGCTTAAATGTCATTGCGAATCCGCCTCTGGCGGATGAAGCAATCTCGGTGTTTGACTTAAGAAGACCGAACGGTCTTCACAGATTACAATTGGGATTGCTTCGCTGGCCTTCGGCCGCTCGCAAAGACGCACCTGCGATTTTCATCGTTCGTGGGTCCGCCTCAGGCGGATGAATTTGTTTCGGCCTGTCCTGAGCTTGCCGAAGGGATTTCGAATTTAGAATTTAGAGTTTCCGCTTTATGCGGGTTAGGATTTTAGGATTTAATTTGTTTAGATGCGTAAATTTTAGACGCTACATAGGGTGAATAGTTATTTTCAAACTGAAGATGTGTAGGGGAGTTAAAGATGGGTGATGTTTTAGATGAAGCCTACGGGATAGTCCAGTGCAAAGAATGTCCGTGGTACAAATCCTGCGTGATGCCGATGAGGTTTACCACCGAAGATGTCCGCCGCCAGCTTGAGGCGCAGGCTCCGGGAATGGGACTCCCGCAGGCTGACCTCGGCATGCAGAACCTCCTCTCCAACATGGCGGCTGCCGCGCAGAACTCGCTACTGGAGGGCTGCCCCATTTTCATCGCCCGGCTGCGCGCCAACTCCAAGCTCGCACAGCGGGTCAAGGAGATGATGCAGAACTGGAGCAAGGAAACCAATACCCCGGGAGAACAACGGTAGTACTTGGTTGCATAAATCAGCGCATTATTATTTTCCTGAGAAAATACATCCTCTGGTGGCACAGGCGTCCCTGCCTGTGCAAGAAACATTTTCATACTTCGTGGTGCTGGCAGCAAACCAGCATGAGGATTACCCCGAAAATACCTTTTTACCATTCCTTCGAAAATAGAATTTGCAGGGGCGACCCCCTGTGGTCGCCCCAGGAC
>JACPPQ010000028.1 GCA_016190925.1 Chloroflexota bacterium
GCCTGAGCCTGCCCTGCCTGCCCGCCGTAGCCTTGTGCGTAGGCAGGAGCGAAGCCGATGGGTACCTGATACGGGGCCTGCCCCGTACTTGATACGGGGGTCAACGCCCTGCGTTGCGGAATTGCTTTACAAACAATGTCTCCCCTCTCTGCTTGCGGAGAGAGGTCGGGGGTGAGGTAGCTGAAAGCTAACTGCTAAAAGTTGCCCCACTTTACATAACTTACGCAAAAAACGAATCCCAAAATGCTTCTCTTTTTCCTGTTTTTAGCCTCGACTTTACATAAGTTATACGCAAAACGAATCAAACACGATAAATTATGTCGACCGAAATTAGACTCAACTTAACATAACATTAAAAACGAATTTCATGCTCATTTAGCCTTGATTCGTTTCCCGCCAAAACATATTAGCACAGATGTCCTGCATTGTCAAGAGACTTTTGTCGCCACATGTGTGAAAACAAAAAGGCCGCAGGCATTTTGACATGCCCGCGGCCCTTGAACTTGAATCAATCAGATTCGCTCGAGCGCTCTAGCGAATCTAATTTCACCGGAACTGGTTGAACAGGGGCGGCGTTTTGCTTGCTGCCTTTGTAACAGGCTGAGGCATCGCTTGCCGTCTGTTGAACATCGGCCGCCGCAGGAATGACGGAACATCCAGCTCCTCTTCGGTCTTGATGGACTTGAGCTGCTCCGTGAGCTCCTCGTTCCTCGCCCTTGATGTCAGCGTTGAGGTGGCGAAGCCCGTGGCAATCAGGGTGATGCGTACGTCCTCATTCATGCCCGGGTCATGAGCTACGCCGAAGATGATGTTGGCTTCTGGGTCTACCGCTGCCTTGATTATTTCGGCTGCTTCATTTACCTCGAAAAGGGTCAGGGTAGTGCCCCCGACAACGTTGAACAGGACGCCTCTGGCTCCGGTAATAGATACATCGAGCAACGGACTCGCCAGGGCTTCTTTGGCGGCCATCACGGCGCGGTCTTTGCCAGTCCCATTGCCGATGGACATCCAGGCCGGGCCGGCATCCTTCATCACCGCCTTGACATCCGCGAAGTCCAGGTTGATGATTCCCGGAACAGTAATGACCTCGGCGATAGCCTGCACGCCATGCGTCAGGACATCGTCGGCCATCTTAAAAGCGTTGTCCACGCCGGTCTTCTGGTCGCAAAGCTCAAGCAGACGGTCGTTGGGGATAATGATGAGCGTGTCTGCCTTGCCCACCATGTTCTGGATGCCTTCCTCTGCCACTTTGTTGCGATGCGTCCCCTCGAAGGTGAACGGCCTGGTGACCACCGAGATGGTGAGAGCCCCGCTCTGCTTGGCCAGCTCGGCAACCACTGGCGCGGAGCCGGTCCCGGTGCCCCCGCCCATACCGCAGGTAACGAATATCATGTCAGCGCCGGAGATAATCTCTCTGATTTCGTCCTTGCTTTCTTCCGCGGCTTTTTTACCTACGTTGTGGTCGCCGCCCGCGCCCAGCCCCCTGGTGAGTTTCTCTCCAAGCTGGACTCTGACCGGTGCCTCGGTAACCGCAAGCGCCTGAGCATCGGTGTTCATTGCAATGAATTCTACGCCCTGGATTCCCTGTCTAACCATGCGGGTGATGGCGTTAGACCCGCCGCCGCCGCAGCCTATAACTTTTATCTTGGCTGGACTGGCGCAAAAGTTACTTTTTGCCATTTTCCTCTCCTTTCCTTATTTATTGATACAATTCCTTGACCGGTTTACCGGAATAATTTCAGCAATCGGCTGGCTAATCCTTTTAACCCTGCCGGAGCAGAGGATACGGGGTTCGAACGCCATGGCTGGGCCTTCCCATATTTAGCTCCCCAGAGCAGCAGACCAACGCCCGTGGAGTGTGCCGGATTCAGCAGCAGGTCCGATATCCCGGAGATGTTGGTGGGAACCCCTATCCTTACCGGGAGCGATAGTATATCCCGTCCCAGTGCGTCCAGTCCCGGAAGATTTGAGCTGCCACCGGTGAGCACCAGCCCGGCGGGAACGATTGATTCATATTCGGAGCGCGGGAGCTCGAGCAGGATGAGTCTCAGCACCTCTTCGGCGCGGGCCCGGATGATATCGCACATATCCTGGTAGGAAACGCCGTGCCCGTCCTCTGAAATCGTGGTCGGAGATTCGGAATCGGCGCCTTCATATACCGGCATGACGCTGCCGAACTTCCTCTTCATCTCCTCCGCCACTTCAAAAGGCAACCCAAGACCGATGGCGATATCCCTGGTCACCTGATAGCCGGCCACCGGCAGAATAGCGGTGTGCCAGATGCTGCCCTCCCTGAATATGGCTACATCTGTTGTGCCTCCACCGATGTCAGCGAGTATCACCCCTACCCGCTTTTCATCTTCGCTCAATACCGCCTCGGAGCTTGCCAGAGGCTCGAGTACCAGGTCATCGATGTCTATCCCCACAGAACGGATACACTTGGTCAGGTTCTGCAGGGAGCTCATGGTGGCGGTGATGACATGGGTCTCCACGTCCAGCCTGAAGCCATGCATGCCTACGGGATTTTCGACTCCTTGCTGTCCGTCTACCGAATAGGCGCGGGGAATAGCATGAAGCAGCTTTCTCTCGCTCGAAACATCGACCTTGCGGGCCGCCTGTAGAACCCGCTTCAAGTCGTCCCCGCGTACCAGCCGGTCGTTACGAGTGATGGCCACCACGGCATGGTTGTTGGTTGAAGTGATGTGCCTCCCGGTTACCCCGATGTATGCTGAGTCTATTTTTACGTTGCTGGTATGCTCCGCCTGGCGTATCGATTCTCTTATGGACTCCTTGGCTTCATTGATGTTTACCACCAGACCCTTGTGAAGCCCGGCGGACGGCGTGACGCCCACGCCGATAATGCGGACGCCTTCTTTTTGGGCGACATCAGCTATGATGGTGCATACTTTGGTAGTACCAACATCTATAGCGGATACAATTCGTTTTGCCATTTTCCCTCCTTACTAATTAGACGTTTTTTCTGCCGGGTTAGTCTTAATTTTCACATCTGGCGTCCTCCTCAGCTGGATTGTAGGAACCCTCCGTCTAATTGCAAGAGGCTGCAAAGGCCATCCTTATTTTTCTGAGCAAAGCTGGCCTTCTCCATCCCCCAGCATCGTTTTCATTTGAAAAGCCTTCATCCTCGACGGCTTTGTAATACGTATCTTGATTGACGATGCGCCCGGCCACCCTTAGCCTGGCGCTGCGGCTGCGTGGATTGAAATCGATTTCCTCGGGTGATGGTTTAATCGCTCTCCTGGAGACCATTCTCAGTGTGGCAACGTGTCCGCAAACGCAGATAGGAGCTTGTGGGGCGCAAATGCAGTCTCTTGACTCCCTCTGCATGAACTGCTTCACAATGCGGTCTTCGAGGGAATGATAGCTGATTACTACCAGCCTCCCTTCGAAGCCGAGCAGACTTACTGCCTGTTTAAGAGCGGATTCCAGGTTCTCAAGCTCACGGTTAACCGCTATCCGCAATGCCTGGAAAGTCCTTGTGGCGGGATGAATTTTCTCCCGTCTGCCGCCAACGGCTTTCTCGATTATCCGGGTTAGTTGCAGGGTGTTTCTTATAGGGCGTTCCTGAACGATATAACGCGCTATGCGGCGGCTGTGAGTTTCTTCTCCATAGGTCCATATAATATTTGCCAGCTCGCTTTCGGGGTAGGTATTGACGATGTCTGCCGCGGAGGTCTTCTGTGCCGGGTTGACCCGCATGTCCAGCGGCCCGTCCTTCTGAAAGCTGAAGCCGCGCTCTTCCCGGTCGACCTGGAAAGAGGCGAGTCCCAGGTCAAAGAGGATGCCGTGCACCGGGAAGAAATCGTGTTTGATGCAGGTGGCCTCCAGGTCCGCGAAGTTCTCATTGAGCAGGAGGCTGGACTTGCCGAAAGACGCCAGGCGTTGCCTGGCAAGCTCTATCGCCGTAGGGTCGGCGTCTATGCCCAGGAGTTGTCCCCCGGGTGCGCTGCGTTCGAGGATGGCGATGGCGTGTCCGCCGGCCCCCAGCGTGCAATCGATGTAGCGTCCGCCGGCCTGGACCGCCAGCGCGTGGATGGTTTCTTCGCGAAGTACCGGGATATGGGCGGACGGGGGCAATTCTGGAATCATTTGCGTTCCTCCAGGCTTTCGATTATCTGCCCGAACTGTTCCAGGCTATCGCTTTTTTCCGATTCCCAGGCTTGCTTGTCCCAGAGCTCGAGGGTATTATCAACTCCAACGATGACTACATCGTCCTGGAGTCCGGCATATTCCCTTAACGGGGCGGGCAGGGCTATTCTTCCCTGCCCATCGACAATGAGTCTGAAGGCAGTGCCGAACATAGCCCGGTTGAGTTTCCTTAACTTGGCGCGCGGTATTGGGGTTGAGCTGGCAGCGATGGAGTCCGCAACTTTTTTCCAGGCCTGAAGCGGGTAGATAGCGATGCATCCATCCGGACCGGGGGTCAGTACCACTCCTGCGCTCAGCTCTTTTCTGAAACCAGGAGGTACGGGTACCCTTCCCTTCTCATCGACCTTGTATTCGAATTCACCGAAAAACATGCGCTGCCGCCGTCCTGCCAGGGTAAAGAAGTGTCATGTCATTGTTGCCCGCCCCGATACTTTCCACTTCTTACCACTATTTACCACTTCCTACCATTTTAAAACACAACTACCCCACTTTGTCAATACCTTTTTGAAAAATATTTTTAAATTTTTGCGATTTTGGGGGATTTTGTTCGTACACGGGGTACAAA
>JACPPQ010000032.1 GCA_016190925.1 Chloroflexota bacterium
CAGATGCACTTTGGATGAAGAACCAATAACCAAATTCCAAGCACCAAACAAACCTCAATATTCAATAATCAAACCGAACATTTATTCAAATCTACAGTAAATGCTGCAAATCCCCTCTAATTGAATCACCGGAAAGTCATTCTGAACGTAGTGAAGAATATCGGGGTGGGACGGATACCCCCGCCGAGACCCTTCGATTCGCTCAGGGTGACAACGAAGTATGCTTTTCAGTATTGAAATTCCGGTTAACGTCTTTTGTATCTTGGTAATTACTTTTGGTTTATTCAGAGGCCGATTTGATTAGAGCCACTGCATATGCCGCGATACCTTCACCTCTCCCCGCAAATCCCATCTTCTCCGAGGTGGTGGCCTTGATGCTCACCCGTTCCATATCGATTCCCAGCGACTCGCTGAGCTTACGCCTCATTTTGTTAACAAAGTCCTTTATTTTGGGCTTTTCCGCCACCACGACAGAATCGATATTCTCCACTTCCCAGCCTTTTTCGATGAGCATGTGCCGCACCCGGTTAAGTAAGACCATGCTGGAAATGCCCTTGTACTGCGGGTCGCCGGGTGGGAAATGCGTGCCAATGTCCCCTAGCGCTGCCGCGCCCAGCAGGGCATCCATAATGGCATGTGCCAGCACATCGGCGTCACTCCAGCCGCCGAGTCCCTTATCGAACGGTATATCCACTCCACCCAGCACCAGCTTACGCCCCGGCACCAGGGAGTGAACATCATAGCCTATGCCAACCCGCATCTAGTTCCTACCTGGTATATTCCCTCGCCCCCCTGTGGGAGAGGATTAAAGCCTGCCCCGTGCTTGATACGGGGGTGAGGGGAGTTCCGATTTCACCCTCACCCTGCCTCTCCTTCAGGATGAATCCCATCAAGGGAGAAGAGTTTCTTTATACTATTTCCCCTTCGGTTTCACTTAGGATAAACCACGCTTTTGCCACAGTATTTCCGCCAGAGCCAGGTCTTCAGGCGTAGTTATCTTAATATTATCATAAGAGCCCAGGTAGAGTTTAACCTTGTGCCCCATCCGCTCTACAAGGGTAGCATCATCGGTTACCTCGTACTTCACCTGGCGGTATGCCTCGCTTATTATATCAAATCTGAAGACTTGAGGCGTCTGCACCGCCCAGAGGCTCTGGCGGGGCGGCGTCCCCTGCACCAGCATATCCGGCCCGGCGAGCTTGATGGTATCAGTAACACGGACGGCGGCCGCAGCGGCGCCTGTCTCTTTGGCCTCTTCCAGCCCTCGCACGATGAGGTCTGCGGTCACCAACGGACGTGCCCCGTCATGGATTACCACCCATCCGCAGCCTTGCAACTTGCCCAGCCCTGCTGCTACGGAGTCCTGCCGGCGCTCCCCGCCGACGATTATGTCCGTCACTTTCGACCATGATTGCTCTGCGGCAAGCTCTTTCGCAGCTTCAAGGTTCTGCTGGCTGACCACTACTACAACCTGGCTGATAGCGTCACATTGCTGAAAGGCGTCAATGACACGCGCCAGCACCGGCCTTCCACCCAGCAGGGCGAACATCTTATCGATGCCTCCCATGCGCTGACTTGAGCCGGCAGCCGCGATGATGGCGGAAGTCTTTTGAGGATAGTTATTCATCTCGTGCCTTATTATAAGGGAAAAGCTATAGTATATCCAACATCAAATATTTCAAACGCAGTGTCAAATAGCTATCAAACTTTATGAGGAGGGGAATATGCAAATTAACGTTGACAGCCCAGTCTAGCGAACGTAACACCCATGTTTATGATATTGACAACCTTGAGACCTATGGTATAATTGTGCCAATCAGACACGAATCAGGAAATACGACCATCGTCTGTAATTGTTTCAGAAACCTCGTAATATGCACGCAATCAAGGAGGCTGGCGGGATACCAGCCGGATATTCATGTTTCGAGACCGTGTCTCTGAAATGGTAGGCTCCGATTACCTCAAAGAGCTTCATAAAGAGGACCCATCTAAATTCTAGCTTCAATACAAGGACAGGTGTTGAATGAAAGGTTTGGAACATTTTTTGCATTGCATTGACACAACAAACGAGAAGGCTGGCATGGTTGTGCGTTTCCTCCTTATCCCACTTGCTATTGTAACCCTTACCGAGGTAATCGCAAGATATGTCTTTAACTCACCCACTGTATGGGCTTGGGACGTAAACTTGCAAATCTTCGGGGTCATAATCCTTCTAAGCGGAGGATACACTCTGCTGCATGATAGACATGTGAAAATAGAGGCAATAACAATGCATTTACCCCTGAAGCCAAAACTCGTTACGGAACTTATTGCCATGCTTCTTCTAATGTATGTGGCTGTAGTGCTGACATGGCAAGGAGGGCAAGCCGGCTGGGAGGCCTTTGTTAGCCGGGAAAGGCTCAATAGCATATGGGGTCCACCGATATTTCATATCAAGATGTTGCTGCCTGTAGCCGGTGTCCTGCTACTGTTTCAATCCCTGGCTAAATTTGTTCGTGACCTTTCAACTCTGTTGAGGCGGGAGGGCTAAAGATGCCTGTTGGACTTGCCGCCGGACTTATCATGGGTTCTCTTGTCCTGGCTTTAGCCCTGGGGATACCCGTGGCTTTTAGCTTGATAGGCGTAGCTTTGATATTTGCCCTGGTACTCCTGGGCACATCCGGGCTATTTATGTTGATAACTGCCACCTGGCACCAAATCAGCTCTGAGGTGATGCTGGCAATTCCGTTGTTTGTGTTGATGGCGACGATACTGGAATTCTCAGGAATCGGGAAAGGTCTTTTTAACGCCGCTTACAAATGGTTCGGCGGTTTGAGGGGTGGGCTGGCGATAGCCGTAGTGCTGGTATGTACCCTCCTTGCGGCGATTACCGGCTTGGGGGCAACCGGAGTAGTCATCATGGGCGTGCTGGGTCTTCCCGAGATGTACAAGCGCGGCTACGATAAAAACCTGGCGCTGGGTTGCATCCCCGCAGCTGGTTCTCTGGGCCCCATTATCCCCCCCAGCGTATATATGGTTATTCTGGCGGTGATGGCTGAACAATCGGTGGGAAGAGTGTTCATGGGAGGCGTGTTCCCCGGTCTCTTGATTGCGGCGCTATTTTGTATCTACATAGCGATTAGAAGTACTGTGCAGCCAGGCTACGCCCCCGGCATTCCCAGAGACGAACGAGCTTCCTGGAAAGAAAAACTCGTTTTACTCAAAGGACTGGTTTTACCGATATTACTCATTCTTGCTGTCCTGGGCACTATCTACGGTGGAATTGCAACACCTACAGAAGCAGCCAGCATAGGTGCCGCCGGCGCCCTTTTGGTCTCGATAGTGCACCGCCAGTTTAGCTGGCAAAATATCGTTAAAGCCGTATCCTCGAGCCTGTTGTTAACCAGCCTGATTATGTGGATCGCCATTGGCGGCGTTTTCTTCGCTGGAGTATTGAGAGCCAGTGGAGTTGCCAACGTGATACACGATTCAATAGCCGGGCTACCTTTAAGCGCCAGCGCTATGCTGGCACTGATGCTTGTTATTGCCCTCGCTCTTGGGTGTTTCATTGATGGTCTCGCTATCATAATGATTTCAATTCCCATCTTTGTTCCCATTGCTCAGGGGTTGGGTATCAACCCTGTATTCTTTGTCGTTGTCTACACCATCGCAATAGTAATCGGTCTCATCACACCCCCCTTTGGTATGAACTTATTTTACCTTAAAGGCATCGCTCCTGATGAGAAGATAGGAGATATTTACCGGGCCTCCGTGCCATTCTGCATTCTGATGATAGCTGCTCTCTTTATCATCGTGGCTTTCCCCGAGATAGTTACCTGGCTACCCGACATGATGATTGGCAAATAATCCTGGACATAGGCAAGAAACCGGAAATATCAAGCAAAACGGAGGGAGGGTGAGATGTTTACCTGATAGATTAAGCGGTGCCCGGAAGAACCAGGGATTTGGAAGGAAGGAGATTTTAATGAAAAAGAGAAGCCTATTCTTTGTTGTCAGTTTGCTTGTCGCAGTCGTGCTATTCGCGGGATTTGGTTGCTCGGCGCCATCGGCCACACCTGCTGCAAAGCAGACGCCCGCGGCGGCGCCTGCTGCTAAACCAGCCGCACCACAGGCCGCGGTTATTAAATGGAATATGCAGACTGTGTATCCGATGGAGTCCAAGAATACGGATTACTTTGCCACTGAGTGGGTAAAATGGGTAAAGCAGATAACTAACGGAAGACTTCAGATAGAGCTGCACCCGCCGGGAACATTTGCCTCTGGCACTGAAGTGCTTACGGCCGTAAGCAAGGGCACGATTCAAGCTGCTCTGGACTACTCCGGATATTATGGCAAAACGTTCCCAATTTCTAACGTGGAGTCAGGTTTGCCCCTGGCCTGGTACAACTTCACCGATGTCTATGATGCCTTCTATAACCGCGGGCTGCTGCAGCTTATTCGCGAGGAATATGGCGAGAAAAACATATTAAACCTCTCGATTAACGTGCCCGGGGGCGGTTATCACTTCGGTACTAAATTCCCGTTTAAGAGCCTTGATGACATCAAAGGCAAGAAAATCCGGGCGACCGGCGTGTATGCCGATTACGTTAAGGCACTGGGAGGCTCGCCAACGGTTGTTTCCGGAGCCGAAATGTACATGTCTCTGAAGACGGGCATTATCGACGGCATGATTTTTGGCATGTCAACGCTACAATCTTACAAACTTGCCGAAATCATAACCGACTACCTTGAAGACCCGCCGATAGGGCTGATGGTTTCAGCCGGCCCGCAGGTCAATATGGATGCCTGGAAGGCATTACCGGAGGACATCAGGAAACTAATCGAGGAAAATACAGCGTACTTTTATGGCGTGGGCAACGCAAACTACGATATATATACCAGGAACGCGAAGATTTGGTCGTTGCAGAAATATCAGGTTAAGTTCCACAAATTCTCCGCTGCGGATGAAGCTAAGGCGTGGAGCACAGTATTGCCTATCTGGGACAACATAGCCAAACTGAGTCCCAGAAATGCTAAAGCCGTAGAAATAGTTAAGCAACAAATGAAGGATGTCGGACGATTAAAATAGGCATCTTTTATTTTACGTATCCCGGCCGGCCGTTTGCAGGCCCGGTTAGATGTGCCCGGGAAGCTAGTCTAGTGTCTCTCAAATAGCTTCACATGGCCTTCTCTCTCCCCTTATGGGAGAGACGTAAAGCCTGCCCCGTACCTTGATACGGGGTGAGGGGTGTTTTATGATTTCACCATCAGCTTAACTCTCTCCTACCAGGGAGACGTTATCTGTCAAGTCACTTACGAGACAGTAGACTAGTCCTGCAAGCCGCTGGCTCGGGTGCCGGGTCAACGGATGTTAATACTGAACAGCTTTACCCGGATACTGACACCTGCAACTGTTGCTATTGAAGATATTCGCCAGTTATTACGCAACTGGGCAAAGGCTAAAAAACCTGATAAAGATTCCATGTTACAATTCCCGCGTATACAATTGTGAAGCAGACCCCGCTGACACGTCCAAGTCTGGGGCTGTGCCGGTACACATCCCACAAGATAAGTGCTGCGACGAATGCCCCTGCTGTTTTTACAGCTATAAAAGACCCCCCGCCTACCAGACCACGGAGAAACGGGTTCCCCTCACGAGCCAGGCCGTTTGTTACCAAGAAATTCGTCACAAGCCCATCAGCAATTACCAGGAAGACCAGCAACGCCAGAATATACTTCATTTCCTTTTTCTCACCGGAACGCCGCTGAAAATCAATCAGGTCTCACTTTATCACTTTCGAGATGATACATTAGAGTATATCTACAACGAAGATATTTAGCAACCGCTGATGGTGAGCCCCCCTTCGACCAGCTCATCGAGAGCGAGGGCTTACGCCCTTTACAACACCCCGTTTTTGGACAACCTCAGGACTGCCCCCCCTCACTCTAACTCTCTCCCACGCTGGGGAGAGAATCCTCACCGTTCTCCGGTGCGCTTCAGGCGCATGACTAATTATATAGTCAACACCTTTGGGCTATGACTAAATTGCTATTGAACGTAATGATGGACACGTATAAGATTGGCTATGTCTGGACTAAGCTATCCGGAAGGAGTAACAGCCAGTGGCAATATCTTACTCGGAGGAGCTCCGAATCAAGCCTGCGCCGCGCTTGCCGCAACCTGAAGCGGTGAAACTAATTCCAGAGGATATGGCAAGGAAATATTTTGCTATACCCCTGGAAATACGCGAAAACACCCTCGTGGTCGCCATGGCCAACCCAGCGGACATCTTTGCCCTGGAAGCCCTGTCCGCTCAAAGTCAGATGCGCATCGAGCCGGAGATAGCCAGCCCGGATGAAATCCGTGAGGCAATCGATTTCAACTACAAAGCCTATGATGAGATTGAGAAACAGGTCTCCAGCATCTCGATACCGGACGGGAAAACCCCCAAGCAGGTCAGGTTTGACAAACTTGCAACCGCTCCCGTGGCGCAGGCATTGACTCTTATCATTGATGAAGCAGTAAAAGCTCGCGCATCAGATATCCTTCTTCAGCCTCAGGAAGACAAATTGCGAGTGCGATACCGCATCGATGGCACTCTCCAGGACATGCTTTCATTGCCAATGGGAGTGGCTACCCCACTGATAACGCGAATCAAAGTCCTTGCCGGCATGAACATCGCCGACCACCACCGTCCCCAGGACGGTCAGCTTTCCGTCAATGCCAAAGGGCGGATGATAGACATCCGCGTTGCAACCATAGCCACAGTGCACGGGGAAACAGCCACGCTGAGGCTTCTGGACAAATCCAGGGCGACCCTGAGCCTTTCAGAACTGGGTTTTTTACCGGATAGCCTGGCGAGATATGAAAAGATACTCCAGGTCCCCTACGGCATGCTGGCAGTCAGCGGGCCTACAGGCGCCGGCAAAACCACAACCCTCTATGCATCAATCAACTGCCTGGACAAAGTCGGGCGAAATATCGTGACCATAGAGGACCCCGTAGAGTACCGTTTCGGGGATATAAACCAGATTCAGGTTAACGCGCGGGCCGGTATTACGTTTTCCAGCGGGCTGAGGTCCATCTTGCGGCACGACCCGGACGTGATTCTGGTCGGCGAGATACGAGATGCCGAGACGGCCAACATCGCTATTCAAGCCGCTCTTACCGGTCACCTGGTCCTGTCCTCGATTCATGCCAATGATGCAATAGGCGTGGTCTTCCGTCTCCTCGACCTGGGCATCGAGCCGTTCCTGGTCTCATCTGCCCTGATAGGCGTCGTCGCACAGCGAATGGTGCGGCGACTTTGCCCCGAGTGTGCCAGGTTGATTGACGTTCCTCTAATCGAACAAATGGCTTACAAAGAAGAAACGGGAGACGTGCGAACCAGGTTCTATTATGGCAGTGGCTGCAAGTCATGTACAAACACCGGATACAGGGGCAGAACTGGTATTTTTGAAACACTGCATATGAGCGACGAGATACGAAGCATGCTGCTAAAGGATGTAACTGCAGCACAGTTGAGAAGCCAGGCAATCAAGGAAAACATGGTTACCCTGATGAGGGACGGCATGTTCAAGGTAAGGAGTAATGTAACCACCCCTTCCGAAGTGCTGCGTAACGCCGTTTCACTAGACCATTAGTATCCTGAATCTGAAGTCCTTTACGTTAAATAAAGAAATGAACGAAGCCACAAGCGCAAATCAACTGGTTTTTCAATATCTAGCCATCGGTAAAGATGGCCAGCTGGTAAAAGGCAAGCTGCCGGCATCAAACGAAGCGGCGGTGACCGAACTTCTGAGCTTCGAGGGCTACAAGGTAGTCAATGTCAAGCAGCTCGTTCCATTTATCCGTCTGGACGGATTACGGGCATACTTTTCTAAAGTAAAACCGGGGGAAATAATCCTCTTTTACCGGCAGCTGGCCCTGCTGTTGGAATCCGGCATAAACATCATCCCCGCGCTGGAGCTTCTTCAAGAACAAATCACAAATCACGCTTTCAAGAGTGTTCTTACCAATATTATTTCTGATGTTCGTGGCGGGAACCAGCTTTCATCAGCCCTGCTCAAGCATCCAAAACTCTTCTCGCCGATTTACGCCCGGTCGCTCGCTATCGGTGAGCAGACCGGAAGCCTGGAAACGATGTTAAGGCAAATTGCAGACTATATGGAGAAAGAAAGCGCAGCTGCCAAGCGCACTAAGGGCGCCCTGATGTATCCCGTTTTTGCTCTTGCTCTGGCAATCATCGTATCAGGCGTGCTGATAACCTTTGTCCTGCCTGCTTTCAGCGGACTATATACCTCGTTGGGAGCTGATTTGCCGCTAATCACCAGGATGATGCTTTCTCTCTCCAATATATCCCAGACGCATGGACCATATATTATGCTGGCGCTTCTCATTGCTTTTGCGGCAGTCTATGTCTACTTCAGAACGCCGGCCGGAAAATACAAATGGGACAGGTTGGCCTTAAAGGTGCCTCAATTGGGCAGGGTCAACCTTATCAACCAGCTTGCCCGATGCTGCCGGAGCATATCTCTTCTTTACCGTGCAGGTCTGCCCCTTGCAGATATTATGACGCTGGTGGCTGAAGGAAGCAGCAACCGGGTGGTGTCCGACGCACTTGCGGACGTTCGCGAGGATATGTTGAACGGGGAAGGTCTGTCCGAACCAATGTCCAGGAACAAACTTTTCCTGCCGATGATGGTGCAGATGGTCAAGGTGGGAGAGGAAACCGGCAGTCTGGATGCCACCCTTTCGGCCGTGGCTCAAAGCTACGAGACTGAGGCCGATGACAAGATGCGCTCGCTTATTGCGCTTATTCAACCGGCTACCACAATGCTCATCGGAGTAATTGTAGGGCTTATCGCTTTATCTCTGGTATCAGCCATGTATTCAGTCTATGGACAAATGCTCAAATGAAGGATACAGTGTCCGCGAAGCTAGTGAATAAGATGAAGTCAATCAAGTCTATACGAACGGCAAGGATACTCAAGAGCGGCGAGCAGGGCGCTACTTTGATAGAGACTCTGGTTGCCCTGATGGTCTTGGGTGCGATTGCGGTCGCCTTCCTTTCCGGGCTGGCAACTTCTCTGAAAGCCACCGCCACCGTTAACAGGCACGTTAACGCCGATAGCATTGCTCAAAGCCAAATGGAAGCATTGAAAGGGGCTGCCTACGTATCCGGTCCTAATGGATACTCCGCTGCTCCTTTGCCGTCCGGAGAGGAATACTCGAACTACTCGGTTGTGATTGCGGCAGCACCTCTTCACAACCCTGACGATGGCATTCAGAAGCTCACGGTCACCGTGAGACACAGTGGGATAGACGTAACCACTCTTGCCGGCTACAAGGTGAACAGATGAAAAGTAACGAAAAGGGGTTTACTCTTATCGAGATTATAGTAGCCCTTGCAGTTACGGCGTTGATAACCGGCGCCTCTTTTACCACCGTCTCACGGGTAATACGGGATACGACATACAGCAATGACCGCATTACCGCCATCCGACAGGTGCAAAACGCCAGCTTCTGGATTGAGCGGGATGCCAGGATAGCGGAAAATATCGTTACCGAGCTACCATCGCCGAGTTTCCTGTCCATGACCTGGGCGGAGCAGCATTACAATGAAAATCCGCCGACCTATCACTCCGTTACGTACTATTTTCAGGGGCTTTCAGGGGGTGTGGGTCAATTGCGACGGAATCACTGGAGCGGTGCAGGAGTGAACGAGGAGACCGTGGTAGCTCAATATGTTTATTTTAACCCGGCTGACATCAACGGCACCAGCAAGGTGACTTACTTGAACCCTGTGATGACACTACGGCTGGCGGCTGTTTTCGGCCAGGCCACCGAAACAAAGGAATACCGGGTACGACGGCGTCCGAATCTGTAAGCTAACGGATAGATGCATGCGAAAGCTAAAAAAGCTAATTTATGATGAAAAAGGGCAGGCGCTGCCAATAGTCCTGGCGCTGCTGATGCTGGGTGGGCTTGTGATAACGCCTACACTGGATTTTGCCGCCACAAGCCTCAAGAGCGGCCGGGCGATTAAGACAAACGTCAACGGAGTTTACGCAGCAGAAGCGGGTGTGGAATATGTCCTGTGGTACCTGAAGAACTCCTTGTCACCCCCAGCTTCATTGCCGGAAACTACCAATGGGATGTCTGTAGCAATTCAAACTATAGATAACGGAATCTTTACCATAGCGGCTGACCAACTGATAGAGATGCAAGGACATACTGCCTACCTTGCCGTAGATGGAACCATGGCATGGGACGCCGGCGTGCAAAAGTTCCGCTACACCATTACCACCAACTGGCAACCCGGTTCTGGCACCCCGACCATACACCTGACCGAGGTTGGAGCAACATTACCTCTGGATTACAGCTACTCATCGGCGTCAGCCGCCATGTTTGCCAGCAATCTCTCCGGCTCAGAGCCGAATATCACAACAGATGCGCGCGGCGCTTATATCCTGACCTGGATGCTCTCCACTCCGTATCCTGAAGTCTCACAGAGCAACCCCGTAAGAACCCAGACCTTCTACATTACCGGTACGGGGCCAGCGGAAGGCGATTACGCCTGGGTGGGAATCAATAGACAGGATATTGATTTCATCGGTGAAATTACCGGCACTCTCTACCTGATCACGGCCACGGCAACGAATCCCGAAAACGGCAAAACGACCGCTATTGTTAAAGCCGACGCACTGCTGGCAGATAGCGCCATGTACATTATCTACTGGCAGATAACAAAATAAAAGCAATTCCGCCCAGCCAGAGTAGGCAGGGCATTGACCGAAGGTGTCTGAAAATGGGATGTTAAGAGAGACGAAGCCCTCTTGAGAAAAAATTTCTCCCTCCATGAGATAGGGAGGGAGATAAAGAAAGAGGGTGGGTCACAAAACTTTTCACTTTTCGGACAGCCTCGCAGGCTCTGTGTGCGACCATCCGCCTGAGGCGGACGTCCCTCTGGAAACCCTGTATATTTTAACCCTGCGCCAAGAAGCGCAGAGCGTCATTCTTACGAATAAAGAGTTGAATATTGTTGCCTGGAAATCTTCCGCCTCACACGGAAAGGAGCATGTATGAAACCTAGCAAAAGCAGCACCCTTCTGCTTGCAGGCGGCGTTCCCATTATCCTGTTCGGCAGCCTGGGAATGGCGCATTCCCAACAGGTGACGGAGCAAACCACCCTGGTCAAGCAGCTTTCATCTGCCGGACAGAGACTGGCCAAATTTCAAATCAAGGAACTGTCCGCAAAGAAGGAGGAACTGGAAAAGCTGATTAGCCAGGCCGTAACGCAGACGGAGAGTGCACGGCTGGCAATCTCTCAAACAATCGACAGCATTGACGCCAGCACCAACCTGCTGTGGATTGCCAGGGAGTCCGGTGTCGAAATAACGGAGCTGAGCTCATCCGAACCGGGTAAAACTAACCTGGAAGGAATCCCCTTTTCTGCTCTTACCCTTACCGCAAAGGCTGAGGGAGAAATCCCACGGCTGATTAGCTTCATCGAGCAAGTGAATGGCGAATTTACTACGGGGACGATTGAGTCATTCCAGGTGAGTATCCCGGACAAACCCGACATCAAGCCGTCTGTCAGCATCCGGCTGATACTCTACACTTACAAAGGGGCAAGCAATGTCAAATAGTATTGTCACTCTGTACATAGACGACGGCAGCATCCGCCTGCTGGTGACACGCGGTAAGACGATTAAGAAATACGCCAACGTCCTTCTGGAACCGGGGATGGTTGAAGGCGCTCTGGTGTTGAATGAGGATGAGGTAGCAGAGAGGGTCAAACAGCTTCTCAAGAGCCAGAAGGTGCATGCGAAGAAAGTGGTAGTGGGATTGAGCGGACTCAATTGCTTGACCCGGCCGATTACCTTTCCGCAGTTGCCGAGAGCAATGCTGCCTGAGGCAGTGATGCGGGAAGCTAAACGGGTGCTTCCACTGGATATCGAGCAGTTCTATGTCACCTGGCATCCTGTTCCTGCACCCAAGGGCAAGACGCGGGTGTTCCTTTCCGCCGTGCGCTGTCAATGCGCCGATGCCTGGCTCAAAACGCTGCGTAAAGCCGGACTAAAGCCGACTATCCTGGACCTGAAACCACTGGCTTTGGCCAGACTGGTTAAAGAAACCAGCGCTGCGATTGTCGACGTGCAGCCGAGCGAGTTCGATATCGTGATTATGATGGATGGCGTTCCCCAGCCAATCCGCACGGTGCCCTTACCCGGCGATGTGCATTCCTGGGAAGAGAAATTCGCCATAATAAAAGCAGACCTTGACCGCACCATCAAATTCTTTAATACCAACAATCCTGAGAACCTTTTGTCTCCCGGTACGCCGATATATGTCTCCGGGGAGCTTGCCGGCCAGCATGAACTTCTGGAAGCTCTCTCAAACGAGCTTGGATTTCCCGTTGCCCAGCTTGCACCGCCGCTTAAATGCGCCAGGGATATAGACTATAACTACTACATGGTCAATATTGGCCTTGCCGTGCGGCGGGAATCACCTAACGGAAAGATAGCCGGTCCTTCGGTAGCTACCGCAAATCTGCTGCCGATGGCCTACCGTCCAAAGCCGATTTCCTGGGGCAGAGTTGCAGCTTTGCCCGCCGGGCTTGCCATCATCGGCGCTCTTATTCCACTGCTCATACTCACACAGAGCACCTCGGCAAATATTCTATCGGTGCGCAGCCAGCTTGACGCTACCAACCAGCAGTTGGAATTGAAGAATAAGCAGCGTCAGCAGCTCAATAAAGATATTGCGCGACTGGAAAAAGAGCTTGTCACTGCACAGACCTCACGTGACACCATTCTCAAGACACTGGGTAACCTGGAACAGCGTCACGTTCAGCTTGACAAAAACCTGGAAATAATTATGGAAATGCTGCCTGCGGGCGTGACACTGAAAAGCATCAACCAGACCAGCAAGGCACTCGCTCTGGGCGGTGTGACAAAAAACAGGGAGGAAATCTTATCCTACGCGCAAAACCTGGCTGACAGTGAAGGTTTCTCCGAAGTCACCATTGCCAGAATCGCAGGCGGCGGATTGAAAGATTTTGAATTTACGTTGAACCTGAAAACGAAGGACTGAAGCGCATGGATATTCTTACTCTTTTACGAGCAGCTAAATCGGCAGGTGCTTCCGATGTGCACCTGGTTGCCTCAAGCCCTCCGATGCTCCGTATCAATGGTTATTTGCAGGTATCGCCGGATATGCCGCCGCTGGCGCCGGACGATACGGAGCAAGCCCTCAGCCAGCTAACCACGAGGAGAGAGCAGGAGGAGTTCCGCAATAGCCTTGAACTGGACTTTGGCTATTCTATCGAAAGAGTAGGGCGGTTCCGCTGTAACGTTGCAATGCAGCAAGGCACTGTCAGCATGGTCATAAGGCTCATACCACTGAGGGTACCGTTGCTCGATGAATTACGGCTGCCTGAAATATGCAAAGAATTGATTACCAGGCCGCGCGGGTTGGTGGTGGTTAGCGGGCCAACCGGCAGTGGAAAATCAACCACCCTGGCGGCCATGATTGAGCACCTTAACATGACAGAGAGCCGGCGAATAGTTACTGTCGAAGACCCTATAGAATATACATATGTTAGCCGCAAATGTATTATTTCCCAGAGAGAAACAGGAAGTGACACGCATTCCTTTGCCGATGCCCTTCGTCACGCGCTGAGACAGGACCCGGATGTAATTTTGGTGGGCGAAATGAGAGACCTGGAGACGGCTGCCGCAGTTCTCACCATAGCTGAGACCGGGCACCTGGTGTTGACCACCGGACATGCGCCGAGCGCGCCACAAGCAGTCGAGCGGATTGTAGACCTTTTTCCCCCCCATGAGAGGTCTCTGGCGCAATCGAGGATTGCCTCTCTTATCGTGGGCATTCTCTGCCAGGCACTGGTACCCACAGCGGATGAGAAGGGGAGAATAGCCGCTATTGAAATTATGCTCGGTAATCCGGCAGTAAAGAACCTTATTCGTGAAGGTAAGCTCCACCAGTTGCCCAATGCTATCAGCACACACGGACGGGCGGGAATGAAGCTCCTTGACATGTCACTGGCTGAGCTCTATTGCAAAGGGTTCATCAGCTACGATAACGCTTCGGCTTTTTGCCAGAGCCAGGGCGAACTGACGAAGCTTATTCAGTCCATGTCACAAAAATCAGATGAAGCCAAACCCCTGGGAAGCAGCAAGAACGGGGAAGGGACTGCCCATCCTAATAACGAAAACAACGGCTCTTCCCCGTTGACTTTATCCTCTGATTCCATTTCACAACGAAGCAATTAGGCACTCACCAGGTTGCGTCTGAGGCTGTCCGAGAATGTCATCCTTGAAGAAGCGCATTCGCTTTGCTCAGTGTAAACTCCACGACTGAAGAATTCGTAAGCCGTTCGTAAAACAGATTCTTCGCTTGCCTTCGCTGACCTGCCCGCCGCACGAGGCTTCGGCAGGCGGGAGCTTTAGCGCAAGCAGGCTGCGCTCAGAACGACTATTTGTTCGCATTGGCTATCATGATGGCACAGAAAAACGGTGGCACAGGCGTCCCTGCCTGTGCATCTGCCCTGCACTAATCTGCCATCTTGATTGCAACATGGAATTA
>JACPPQ010000029.1 GCA_016190925.1 Chloroflexota bacterium
CCACCACTCACCCCAATGAGCGCCTGTAGCTCAGCGGACCAGAGCATCGGTCTTCGGAACCGAGGGTCGAGGGTTCGAATCCCTCTAGGCGCGCCACTTATTTCGTATCCAACTCCTCAATAAGCTCCCCAACCGATTCAAAAGTCTTGACTCGTCCGGCTTTGATGTCCTCGTCCGCTTCCCGCTCGCCTTCCTGCCACTTTCTGGTCCAGAAGTAAGCCTGGCTTTTATCCACCAGCTTCTTCGGCATCAACACCGCTTTCTCATCCTCTACCTCAATTTCCACCAGGTCGCCTTCCTCAATTCCCAACCGCTTACGCACAGACGCCGGCAGGGTAATCTGTCCGTGCCTGGTTACCTTGCTGTATGCTGGCATTCCCATCACCTCCCTACGGATGCTCCAATGTTTCGTCGTGGCGACCTATATTGCGCAGAATGATTGTATTGCCTTGAATCTCGAAAGTCATCCTGAGTGACCGGCTAACTCTGGCTTCCCAGATATGCTCAACTCCCTGCATTTTCTTTACTCTGAGGGCGGGATACCGGAGGTCTGTTGCGAGATTCTTCAATGCTTTCCGGGCTAAATCCTTCTCCTCTTCACTTAATTCTACCCAGGCTTTTTTGAATTTGGCCGTACGGGTAATTTTCACGGATGCCCTCACCTATATCTTACGAAATTACTATATTACTATAATCCTGGGATGTCAAGTGAATCCATCAGTTCGAATCCCACCACTCACCCCAATGAGCGCCTGTAACTCAGCGGACCAGAGCATCGGTCTTCGGAACCGAGGGTCGAGGGTTCGAATCCCTCTAGGCGCGCCACCTACGCTCCCCTCCCCCCATTCCTCCCCGCTATCCTCCCGAAGATGACCGCCTTGCCCACCGCCGTGCCGGACATGTAGCTCGCCCCGTGGAATCCCCCCACCAGTTCGCCCGCAGCATACAGACCGGAAATCCTGCCGTTGCGGGTCAGAACGTGCATCTTTTCATCCACCGCTATGCCCCCGTAGGTCCCTATCAGAGCGCCCCTGGACTCGTAGGCATAGAAGGGCGGGGTGTCGATTTTAACCGTCTCCCCGACTCCGCCCGATAGCGTAGCCCTGCCGAATCCCGTATCCTTTCCGGCATCGACATCAGCGTTATATTTATCGATGGTAGCCTTGAGCCTATCGGAGGGAAGCTTGAGTTTCGACGCCAGCTTTTCGACCGTATCGGCTTCGACCAGCAGACTGATTCTGGTCTCATCGAGGCCGTTCACCGCTTTCTCCGGCTTGATGCCCTTGGCTTTTTCCAGCGCCACTTCGTATATCTTCCGGTCGAAGAGCTGGAACCCGATTCCCTCCGGCTGCTCAAGCGCGGCTTTCCCTACATCCTTGTATGACAGCGATTCATTAACGAATCTTTCGCCCCGCCGGTTCACGATGACAGCGCCGCTGTAAAACAATATCGCCAGTTCCGCCGAAGACTTGCCGCTGGCATGAATCCCGAAGGTGGGTTTGACGTATTCTACGTCCTTGAAATACGCGCCAAGCTCCTCCGCCATCCGGTGTCCGTCGCCAGTATGCCCCAATCCTGCCAAAGGGATAACCGAAGAGTATCCAGCCTTGATGGCTTCCAGGCGCTTGGTGTCCCGGCTAAATCCGCCGGTAGCCAGCACCACACCCTTCCTGGCCTGAATCTGCATCGCCTTTCCGCCGCTCTCAACCGTCACGCCCGTAACCCCTCCGTCTTTATCCGTGATAAGCCCGGTCACGGGACTGTTAAAGACCAGCCTCGCGCCCTTACTTTCGGCGGCCTTTTTCAGCACAGCATGGGTATCAGCGGCGTCAGAGACATGGCCGCGGGCAAGGCTCATCCCGGCCAGGGCATCCACTCCGAGCCACTTAACCCCCAACCTGGTCATCCAGCGGTAGGCATCAAGCTGGTTGGCAATATAGGCATCCACAATGCGGGGGTCGTTTTTCTGCTGCCCCACAGCCAGTATATCCCGGCGAAAAAGGTCGTCGGAGTCCCTGATGCCATGCTTCCCCTGGAAATCCGTCCCGGCGAAGGTATAGATACCGGCGCACAGTGAAGTGGATGCGTCAGCGATGGAGGGTTGCTTTTCGAAGACGATTACATCTGCGCCAGCCTCCGCCGACTCTATGGCCGCTGCCAGCCCGGCGCCTCCCGCCCCGGCCACCACCACATCCGCAATCTCATGCCATTTTTCAATCACCCCAACTCCCATCTTTTGTACCTTATTTGGCTGTTCGGCTCTATTACCACAGGTTCAACATTAGGGGCTACTATTTTGACGGCCTCGCTGAACTTGCGCGGAGCATCCGAACCGGGCGGAAAGTGCATCGGCACGGCAATGTCCGGGGCAACCCACTGGGTGGCGAGTGCCGCTTCCTGGGGGGTCATCTCAAAGGCCAGACCTTCGGAAACAGTGGATATGCAAAGCATGAGCACATTCGGACGGTAAAGCATGCCTATCATCCGCAAGTCGCCGAAGAGGGAGGTATCACCCGTGTGGTACAGACGTGTCCCGTCCTCGGTGGTGATGACAAAACCATGGGGCACTCCGGAGAGCCGCCCGTTCTCGATGGCCACCGAGGAAATATGCCGGGCATCCACTGTCTTGGTCTTTATACCCTCGAAGTTCTTCTCGTCGCCGTAGACAGTCACCTTCACACGATCTTTGGCAATCCCCGCCTGCTGGACATGCTCACGAACATCCATGCCGCAGACCAGCACCGCCTTGCTCCGCTTCATAATTTCGACGGTATCGCCCAGGTGGTCGAAGGCGCCGTGGGAGACCAACAAAAGGTCGATATCGAAGAAATCTTCAAGCGGCGTTTTGCACAGGGGGTTCTCGGTAAGATAGGGGTCGATGAGTATCTTCTTCCCTTTAGCCGTGGTGATTTTGAACGCCGCCCCCCCGAAATAGGCGATGGTGGTGCTGCCTGCCATGTTCATTCTCCTTTTTCTAAAAGTCACGCTCAGGTTTCGCTTTGAAACTCGTCTGTCTGGAGTGGTTCATTATAACACGTTAGCATTCTTATGGCGATGTTAAGAGGTCGTTTATCAAGACGCTGGGAGGGCGACCTGCTTTCAACAGTCCGCCCCACGCGTACCCACGAACGATGAAAATGCTGTAGGGGCGGGTCTCGGACCCGCCCGCCATGCTTCTCTTCGTACCAAAGATTGGACACGCCTCAGGCATGGGTATCGATTAATTGGGATTTGTTTTCTCATGAATCCGGAGATTGCCTTTGTCCTTTAGCCGAAGGACAATTCTGGCGATAGCACTTGGTGAAAGTGTATAATTACTCCACTGGATTTACGTAAAACAGAAAAACAGCGGAGAGGTTCGATAATCATGAGCGAACAAGCTGAAAATATTCAGTTGCCACCTGAATTGGAAAGTCCCAAACCCCCTGTCCGGTTCTGGGGATTCTGGGCAACGGCAGGATTCGGATTAGTCATCTTCATTACACATTCCATGGTCCAGTTGCTTGTGGCCCTCGGGTTTCTGGCAGTAAGACTTATATCTGACTCTTCACTGGGATTGACGCAGCTTCTCAAGATGGCTACCAATGGACTGCTCCTTTCGATGGCTGTTTTCGCCTCCGCAGTAGTCGGTTTGGGTTTGACCATTATCTTTATCAAAGTGCGTAAAAACGCTACTGTCGCAGAATATCTGGGATTAAGCAGGGTTAGCAAGAAGACGATATTGCTTCTCGTGGGTGTGACCATTGCATTGCTCGCGCTATCCGAAGGTGTCACTCGGATTGTTGGGAAATCCAGCAGCACCCAGTTCGATATCAATGCTTACCGCACCAGCGTATGGCCGGCCTTGCTCTGGGTGGCTGCCGTCGTTTTTGCCCCGGCATTTGAGGAGACCTTCTTCCGAGGCTTCTTATTTGTCGGCTTCCTGCAATCTCGATTGGGCGCGGTTGGAACAATTTTCCTGACCGCTCTCCTGTGGGCCGCCCTTCATATTCAGTACGGCTACCTCGGGGTGACGACAGTTTTCGGCTTAGGGATTGCGCTGGGCATTGTGCGGCTTAAGACCGGGTCGCTCTTAGCCCCGCTTTTTATGCACTCGCTATGGAACCTGGCAGCGATGACCGGCACAGCGCTTTACGAAGTAAACGCCCTGCGGTCTCTGCCGCAGGGTTAAAATATACAGGGTTTCCAAAGGGACGTCCGCCTCAGGCGGATGGCTTGCCTGCTGAAGCTTTAGCGCAAGCAGGCCGCACGCAGAGCCTGCCCTGAGCGAAGCCGAAGGGTACCTGATACGGGGTCAACGCCCTGCCCGCCTCTGGCGGGCGGAATTGCTTTACGTGAACGGCGTGGTAAAGTAGCCAATTCCGGGAAAACGGATTCGACTCTTTCTCAGAATATCGAAACCTCGATATTCGCAGACACTGATTTGCCCAGAAAATGCATTATTGGTGGTACTCGCCTCAGGCGAGTACCTGCCTGTGCAAAATAAATTTTCATTGTTCGTGTGTCCGCCTGAGGCGGATGGAAAATTACTTCCTTATCAATCCGGTCAAACTGATTGAAATGTTTCGGCGCAATCGAGTGGCATGAGACTAAGTTTACCTGCAAAACCAAAGCTCTTCTACGGGTGGTGGATGATACTGGCCTGCGACCTCATTCTCACGGTCAGCGGCGGTGTCTGGTTTTACGGCTTTGGCGCCTTCCTCAAACCTATAGCTGACGAGTTCGGTTGGTCAAGGGCGGCAACCTCGGTGGGGTTCTCGCTGGCCAGGCTCGAGTCTGCTGGGGTTGGCATCCCCGCCGGATATCTTTCGGACAGGTTCGGTCCCAGAAAGGTGATGCTGATAGGCATCGCCGTGACTGGCATTGGCCTGATGCTCTTCACACAGGTCAATAACCTCGGAAGCTTTTATGCCGTATGCATCGTTGTTGCTCTGGGATATGGTTTTGGATTCTTTGTCCCGATGGCCACTGCGGTAGCAAACTGGTTCGACAGGAAGATTGGCAAGGCAATGGGCCTCTTCCAGGCCGGCTTTGCCGGGTGCGGCCTCATTCCTCCCATCCTGGTGCTGCTCATTAACATCTACGGGTGGAGACAAACACTTGTTATAGCCGGAATAGCCGTAGTAGTCATTTGCATACCCCTTTCCTTTCTGGTAAGGCACCGTCCGGAGCCATACGGATATCTTCCAGACGGGGCGCAGCCGCAACAGGCGCTCCACCGGTCTGACGTTCGGAGTGCGCAGCAGAAAGAGCCTTCAACAAGTTTGTCTTCAAGTGAAGCAAGGGAATTTACCGTGCGGGAGGCGCTACGTCAGCCCTCTTTCTGGCTGCTGACTGCAGCCTTTAGCCTATCGAGCTTCACCTACAGCGCTGTGCTGGTCCACGGCATTCCGTATCTAATCGAAATCGGTTTCTCCGCAGAGGTAGCTGCGTTGGGCATGGCTAGCGTCACCATATCGAGTTTTCTGGGAAGAATCGGGTTCGGATGGATGGGCGACAGGTTCCGAATGAGATACCTCATGGCGATATGTTTCGCTCTCCAATCTATTGGAGTGTTCGTGTTTGCCAGGGCGGAAGCCTTTTGGCTTCTTCTGCTTTCACTTTCAGTGTTTGGTCCCGGCTATGGCGGGTCTATGCCCCTCAGGGTAGCCATGCAGCGCGATTACTTCGGTCGGAAAACCTTTGGCACAACCCAGGGGACGATGCTTGCCTTCATTTCTATTCCCACCGCCCTGGGGCCAATCTTCGCGGGGTGGATTTTTGATGTGATGCAAAGCTATCGCCTGGCTTTTCTGCTATCCGCTCTGATATACATCGTAGCGATTGGTCTGATTGTTCTGGCCAAGCCACCCGCAAAAGCAAGGGCCTGATACAAACTTGAAAAAAACATGGTATCAATCGTCATGGGCATCCGTCTCAGGCGTGCCCACGAACAATGAAAATACACTCGTGTTATGTCATTCCAGCGAAGGCTGGAATCCAGAGGGGTGGTGGGTGCTGGATTCCGACCCCACATCAAGTTTGGGGCAAGCTTTCCGTCGGAATGGTTATTTTCTAAGTAATACTGTAGATTTCTGATACAAAGTTCTAGCCAGCTACCAGCTTCTTGGGTGCGAATTTCAGAAACAGCCCCAGCAGCAAGGCCACGCCAGAGAGACCGGCAAGGAACACGAAGGCTATCGTGTAGCTGCCGAACGTGTCATAAATGTACCCTGCCAGCAGGGGGCTGATGGCGCTGCCCACCGTTGACACAGCGCCGACAACTCCCAGGATTACGCCGTGAGACTTCAGGCCGAACGCCTCGGCGGTCACAGGGGAAAGCAAGACGTTGCCGCCCCCCCAGGAAAAGCCGCAAATGACGGCAAACAGATAAAACGACCCTACTTCCCTGGCTTGAAGTAGCCAGAGAAAGGTCGCCACCTTCAGAACACAAACTATAAGCAGAGACGACTTCATGCCGATTCTATCGGCGAGGGGACCTATGACCAGCCTGCCTATGATGCTCGTTCCGCCAATGACCGCGACGATACTGGCGGCAATCTCGGGTGAGATTCCCAGGTCCGTGACATAAGGGACCAGATGTACCAGGAGCAAGCCGGTAAGGCTGGCAAAACAGAAAAATATACTGCAAAGTATCCAGAACCGCCTGCTGCTGAGCGCTTCATTCAAGGAAAATCCCTCAGGTTGCCATTCGGCCGTTCCCTTCCGTCCATCATTGGCGATGCCATATGGCAGTTGTCCCACCTGGCTCGGGTCACGCTTAAGAAACTGCGCGAGCAAGGTAAGAGAAACCAGCGCGGCAATGCCAACATAAAGGTAAGAAAAACGCCAGCCATACGCAGAGATGAGCCATGTGGCCAGCGGTGGCGTGATTATGATGCCTACACCAACGCCTGAAGCCGCTATTGCCGTAGCCAGCCCCCTCCGTTTTACGAACCACCTGGCTACTGTGGAGAACATCGGCACCGTGCTTCCGCTCAGCCCGATGGCCATTAGCACCCCGTAGAAAAAGTATAACTGCCAGAGAGATGCGGTGAATGACATTAGCAAAAAGCCGAGTCCCAGGAATAAACCGCAAACCGTTGTCAGCGCCCTCGGCCCGAAACGGTCATTCAGTTTTCCGGTGACGATGTAAAGCATGCCGTGCAGAAATGAAAACAGTGAGAACGCGCCGGAGGTTACCGCCCTGCTCCACCCGAACTCCTGTGAGACCGGCTTGAAAAAGACTCCGTAGGTATAAGTCAGCCCCCACATTATCAGCATGCCCAGAAAACAAAGGCCTACGACAATATAGCCGTAAAAGAACCTGGGCTTTGCTTCAACCTCCGGTAAGACCCTACTTTCAGCCAAGTTGCTCCTTCATAACCATGCCTATATTATCACAAACAGGTCAAACGGACTAAATATTCCCGTGTCGTAAACTCGGAAGGTGCTTCAGAACCAGTGAAAGCGCAAGACCTGTAATGCTCAATGCGGTCAGGCCCCAGAACGCCGCGCTGTAGCTGCCTGTTACGTCAAAAATGCGGCCCAGCGCAAGAGCGCCGATGGCGCCGGCGATGATGCTGGTGCTGACCATGATACCCAGGATTGCGCCATGCTCTTTCAGGCCGAACAACTCAGCTACCGTCGGCGATTCAAGCGCTACCAGCCCGCCGATGCTCATGCCGTAGATTGTGGCGAAGAGATAGAAAGCCCACAGCTCCCGCACTATTTGTAATAAAAACAAAGCGGTTGTGAGCAAGACAAAACCAATCGCGAGGCAGGTCTTGCTTCCTATTCTGTCGGCGGTGAGGCCTATTCCCAACCTGCCCACGATACTCGTTCCCCCGATTGTTGCCAGGATGTTGGCTGCGGTTAACGCCGGCACCCCCAAATCGGTAGCGTGAGGCACGATATGCACCATCATGCTTTGCAGGCTGATACCAAAGCAAAAACATATCGCGGCCAGCGTCCAGAACTGCCGGGTCTGCCTGGCTTCACGCAGAGAAGACCCCGCAGTCTGCGTGGATGAAGCTTTCCGCCTCCCTCCGTCACGCGCATCCTCGCCGTAGGCCAGGAGGTCCATCTTGCCCGGGTCGCGCCGCAGGAGCTGCGCCACCGCTATCACCAGCGCAAGGACAATGACTCCGACAATGGTGTAGCTGGTACGCCAGCTATAAACGGCTATCAGCCAGCTTGCCACGGGGGGAATAATGACTGTGCCCAGGCCGGCGCCGGAGACCACTATTCCGGTCATTATCCCCCTCCGTTTGATAAACCATCTCGCTGTCATCGACATAAGGGGCACCAGGCCGCCGCTCATGCCCAGAGCTACTACCACTCCGTAAAGTAAATAAAGCTGCCACAGGGTGTTGACCTGCGACATCAGGAAATAGCCCAGTCCCAGGAAAACGCCGCATACTGTCCCGACAACCCTCGGACCGAGCCTGTCGGTGAGCCTTCCCGTGGCCAGGTAGAGAAGAGCGAGTATAAACAGAAAGAGAGAGTAAGCGCCGGAGGTCATAGCCCTGTTCCATCCGAACTCACCTGCCAGCGGCTTGAGGAAAACCCCGAAGCTGTACATCGCCCCGTTGGTCAGGGTAAGAGTCAGGGTTGCCGCCGCGACTATGATATAGCCGTAGAAGAACCGTGGGCGTCTCACCTGTTCCGGTCTATCTGTGTTGGGTTTTATCGTCGCTTTAATAATGATTGTAAACCTTACCCTCTTCGAAAATCTTTTGATGGAAACAGCAACTAACCACCTCGTTAAGGCTGAAAAACGCCAAAATGTCTTTGCGAGCGGCCGAAGGCCAGCGAAGCAATCCCTATCTTAGCCATGTGAAATCGTTCGGTCTTTATACTAATCGTCTTAAAAAATGGTCTTACTATTTATGCCATGTGAGAAGTAATCGTCTCCCTTTCGTAAAAGCCTGCCTGAGCCTGCCCTGAGCGAAGCCGAAGGG